>JAQXFA010000060.1 GCA_029250565.1 Candidatus Thalassarchaeaceae archaeon | reverse complement strand
GTCACAAACAGTTCTTCTCGCGTGATGATTCCTTCAGCAATAGCTTCAGCAATAGCTTCACCAACTTCGTGTTCATTTTCATACGCCATTGCGGTATCAATATGCTTGTATCCAGACTTTAGAGCGGATAGTACTGCTTGTTTGCATTCACCTGGCTTACTCATGAGAAATGTTCCAAGGCCAAATTGTGGTACCTCAGAAGTGTGTACTAATTCCCCGCTTGTAGTAGCGTGACCGATGGTTAGAGTTGGTCCCATAAGTTGCAACGGGAGGCTTCTGCTTTCAAACCCTACTCAGGCACGGAAGTCAGCAAGTAATGAAGCCAATTCATCTTCACTTGGACGTAACTTGTCATTTTCAAGTTCAGCAAGTGGAGTATCTGAAAGATTTAGCATCTCATCTAATGTCTTAGGCTCTGGATTGTAATACAAAAGTCCTGTGACGTGTCTTTGGTCTTGTTCAGCCTGATGAATTTGCGAAAGTGCGCCCACTGCATCAGTAGGGTCGTGGTCTCCCCCAATGGTTTCAAGTCTGAGGGTTGAGCCGTCAAACAGAGTGATATCCTTGTATTCTCCTTCGGGAACTTCAACTGACTCAATAGGTTGGAATGTAGGGATGTAATCGTATGCATGAAGTTCTGATTGGTTATCTTTCACATATCCATATGAACGGAATGATTCATCATTATTACTGAATGTCACACAAGGGGATATTACATCGATTACTGCAGTTCCACGATGGCTGATAGCTGCCTTCATAATTGAAGTCAACTGCTTCTTTGAGCCCGAGAATGAACGTGCGACAAATGTGCATCCAAGATTGATTGCCATTGCACACAAATCTATCGGCGGACTCTCATTTGCATCCGCCTTTCTTTTCTGAGAGCCCTTTTCTACCGTGGCTGAATATTGTCCTTTTGTCAGGCCGTAAACACCGTTATTTTCAATGATGTAAACCATGTTTAGATTTCTTCGAATTGCGTGGACAAATTGTCCGATTCCAATACTTGCAGTATCACCATCTCCTGAAACACCTATGTAATGCAAATCTTTGTTGGTTACGTTTGCACCAGTTGTTACCGATGGCATTCTACCGTGAAGTGTATTGAATCCATGTGACTTACCTAGGAAGTATGCTGGTGTCTTTGATGAGCACCCAATACCACTCATCTTGGCAATTTTTTCTGGTTGAACACCATTTTCCCAAGCCGCATTGATGACAACATTGGAAATTTGATCGTGTCCACAACCAGGGCACAACGAAGATGGACCACCCTTGTAGTCATCTTTGGGCAAATCAATTATGTTCAATTTCAAGACATCACCTCTAGCAACTTTTCGCGAATCATTTCAGAATATTTTCTTGCTCTTGGTGGAAGGCCATCTGAGAAGGCAACACTATGCACACGAGGAACTAATTCAATTGGTAATTCCTTTCGCAGAATCCCATACAATTGACCATCACGATTGACTTCCAGCACGATGATGTGCTCATGATTCTCAACGAATTCTTCAACAACAGGTGAGATAGGCAGGGATCGTAACCTGCACTGGCTAACTTTCAGGCCAGTATCTTCCAAAATATCATCAATTTCTTGAATGGTATTTTCCATTGAACCATAGTAAATAATTCCAACTTGCTTCTCTGGTTCTTCTCTAAGAATTGGTTGTGGCATAACTGTTCTAGCGCCGTCAATCTTCCGCTTTAATCGTGCCATGTTGGCAACATAAACCTCCGGATTTTCAGAGTAAACTGCATCTTCATCATGGCCGGTCCCGCGATAGAGCATCGGTTCAAGTCCGCTGCCTGGTAAAGTTCTGTAACAGATTCCATCGCCATCAACATCACGGTATCGACCAAAATTTCCAATCGCATCAATTTCTTCTTGAGAATGCAATACTTTTCCTCTATCCATTTTTTCTGGGTAGTCAAAACCATTGCAAATCCAGCGGTTCATTCCAAGATCAAGGTCTGAGAATCCAAAGACAATTGTCTGGAATCTTTCTGCCAAGTCAAATGCCCGCCATCCAAACTCAAAACACTCATCAATAGTGCCTGGTATTAACACGAGATGTTTCGTGTCTCCGTGGCCCACTTCGTAGAGCATGGAGAGGTCACCTTGCTGAGTCCTAGTAGGTAAGCCAGTTGAAGGCCCTACACGGTTAACATCCCAAATCACTCCGGGTACTTCGGAGAAATAAGCCAGTCCAACGAATTCTGACATCAGTGAAATTCCGGGGCCCGAAGTGCAAGTCATAGCACGACCACCAGCCCAGCCAGCCCCAACTACCATTCCTGCAGCGGCTAATTCATCTTCACTTTGAATCACTGCACAGGTGACTTGTTCATTTTCGTCACTGCGTAATCTTGGGAGATAGGAGATTATTCCTTCAGCAATGGATGTGGATGGTGTGATTGGATACCATGATAGCATGGTGATACCACCAAATACGGAGCCTAGAGCAACGGCTTCATTCCCGTCAATAATGAATGAATCAGGATTTTTCTCTCTTGTTTCAATGGCGTATGGGCACATTTGTTCAAAATTTCCACCAACGTATTCTCGGCCAAGGGTGATGGCAGTGGCATTCAACTCAATCGCTTTTTCTTTGCCATTGAACTGTTTACTCACTGCTTTGTCAAGAATTGTTCCATCAAGCCCAATTAATTCGGCAATAACTCCAACATAGACCATATTTGAAATCATTCTTGCCAACTTTGGATTCAATCCCCGAGCAATTTTCGTCATTGGAATTGGATATAGAATCAAGTCATCTCTTTCAACGGGCATTTTGACATCAGAGTTGTAGATTAATATGGTTCCCGATTCAAGTGATTCAATATCTTTCTCCCAAGTGGCTTTATTCATCAAAACTTGGATGTGAGTGCGGTCACCTGGTGCTTGATATCCAGCATCAGAAACGCGGATGATATACCATGTTGGGAGTCCTGATATGTTTGATGGAAAAAGATTCTTTCCACTAACTGGGACTCCCATCTCAAACATGGTTTGGAGTAGAATTAGATTAGCCGATTGGGAACCCGTCCCATTCGCTGTAGCGATATTGAATGTGAAGTCGTTGACGATGGTGTCCATCTTGTTCTGAGTCCCCTTTTTGGGTTTGTCCTTCGGACAGTAACCTCTCCCTTGCGCTTTTGGGCGTGGCACGAGCCTCTTCATATTTTGCTTGTATTTTTAGTGCTATTCTCCAATGAAACGATTACATTTAATGATTCAAGAAGTGTAGAGTTATGCCAGTAGAAATCAACACATTGAACGATTTTTGTAACTTATATCATTATAATTGATAAATTTCGCGGGAGCGAGTGATTCATCAATGAGACGCTTGTCGGCGGTTCATGATTCCGAGTGGATTGAAGGAGGCGTGGGAGGCTGCTGAGAAGCAGATAGACGCTGGTGAATACGATGATGCCTTGAAAACATTGAGGGAATCTTGGTCGGAACACGGTGACAAAGCTGACCACGCAAACACATGGACTTTAGTCGGTGATGCAAAGCAAGCATTAGCAGAGAGTAGTACACCCATAAATCGCAAAATGTTACGAGACGCTAGTAATGCTTACAAAAGTGCATTGAAAAAGGATCCAAAGCACCGTGATGCACGCCGTGCTTCTAACGCCTTGCAGGCAAAAATGGATGGGTTAGGAATTAGAACATCTAGCTTACCAAAAATGATTGATGAAGGAACTCCAACAATTTATGGATTAGTTGCAATCATGTTAGTTGGAATGCTTCTTTTGACTAGTATCAAGTATATGCCTGAAATCAAGGCAGCACTGCACCTTACTTCAGAGGAATCTTCAGATTGGGATGCAACCCTTGCAATCGAACTTTACCCAGATGCTGCACCCAAAACTGTTGATTCATTCAAGGATCATTCCCGTAATGGCAGATACGATGGCATTGCATTCCATCGAGTAATTGATGGTTTTATGGTTCAAGGTGGTGATATTTCCTGTTCTGCATATCCTCTAACTCAGTCTAGTACTGGTTGTAACCCAGGGACCGGTGGATATTCAGCAATTTGGTATGGTCAAGGTGACCAAAACGACATGACAACTTGGACAATGCCTGACGAATTCAACACCGCTTACCGGCATGCACCTGGGGTATTGGCTATGGCCAACTCTGGACCGAATACCGGTGGCAGCCAGTTCTACCTAGTAGACAAGGATAGCACCCCATCTCACCTTGACGGCAATCATACGGTATTTGGTATGGCTACAGATGAC
>JAQXFA010000059.1 GCA_029250565.1 Candidatus Thalassarchaeaceae archaeon | reverse complement strand
AACAAAGTTCTACCAAAGATATCACAATTTACGTGACTGAAGGTAAGTCGGGATTCCTAGGTATGATGGGTGAAACTGCTGGAGTCAGTAATATGTTGGTTGTACTGATTATCGTTGTCGTGGCAATAGCCGCTGTCGGCGTGACGATGGCGAAGAAAGGCGGTGAAGATGAAATCAACTTCTTTGAAGGCGATACTTCAGAATCAGATTCCGCAGAATCAGAAGAAGAATGAAAACCATTCTTCAGCCCTATGATTTTGCATCACCCTCAAAGGGTGTGAGGGTGGAGCGATTATGGAAGCAACCGGATTTGGTGACGGAATTGTCAAACATTTACTCATTTTTTGGTCTACCCGACCCTAACGAGAGTGAGGCAAATGCAAATGAATTGGCTGACCGAGAAATAGAGGAAATACCGAGTATGGATACATCCGAAGTCGAGGTTCTCACAGGTGGTAAGTTCCACGATTTAGGTGAAAAAAAGTGGCAATTATGGACACATAGCAAATTACGAAGAGCCAATCGTGCGATTCGTTACATTGAGCCAGATGAGTTACATCGCCTTCCTGTGCACGGAATTTCTCAACGTCTAGTCTCAGGAGACATGGTTGTGGTAGATTTACGTGATCTCAAACATATGACTGCTCAACAAGATGCTTGCAGGAGGGAACTTGGAGGGATGTCAGAACGGCTTGGAGCTGCTGTATTTTCCCTTGATAGCACCGAAACACTCCTGCTTGTACCTGGTGCAGGTTCTATTGTTGATACTACTTCTCATCACCTTGGTATCAATGATTGATACCTAATTTTGTGTGAACCAATGATTGAGGTCTCCTGCTTCAACCTCTTTCAGGGCATAATCGGTGTAATCTCTGTAAGCGAGCCACTTTTCTAGCCCCTCTTGGTCATCAGCGGATTGAGTTTTTTTGGCAATGGTTTCATCAGCGTATTCAATACAACGGCGTAGGAAATCAGCAACAGCATCTTTTTTCTGTTGTTCATTCAATTCTTTTTCGCTCATCAATTCTCATCTCCTTCAATTATTATTCTACTTGCTTCGTATTCATCTCTACTCATCATATAACGAGCAGGATTTCCAGCCCAGACTTGACCTGTTGGCACATCCTTTGTAGCAACCGATCCAGCGGCAATAACTGCCCTTTCACCGATTGTAATTCCTGGTAACAGGGTTGCCCCTCCACCAATAACTGCCCCATCCTTGACAATTACTGGGAGCCACTTTCTTCGGTCTTGACTTGGCGGATGACGGTCGTTTAGAAGCGTTGCATTTGGCCCGATAAAAACATCATCGCCCAATTCACAGATAGATGCAACATACGCTCCTCCTTGGATTCTTACGCGGTCACCCAATATCGCTTCACTTCCAACATGGGCTAGGGCGCCAACTGAACAATCAGAGCCAATAACAGCCTCATTTCCAATGTGGCAAGGTCCCCATGCTACTGAACCGTTGCCTAGGTCATGGCGTTTACCGCTCAATTCCTCGCTGTCCGCTCCCACACTATCACCTGACTTACTGCTTACAGTCTCTTGATTCAAGCATTGCGTTTGAACAATGTGGGTAAAACAATCATTTTGAAAGGTATAATTCTAGTATAACTCTAGGAATTTAGGTCATTCATGATTCTTTCAACATGGCCCTTGGCCTTCACTTTGTATCCAACCCAAGCTAAAGTCCCATCTTGGTTGATAGCAAATGTAGAGCGGAGACTACCAAGAAATGTCCGTCCGTAGAGTTTCTTCTCAGCCCATGTGCCGTATAGTTGATGTAATTCGGTTTCACTATCAACTATCAAATCGAAAGGAAGTCCATATTTATCAATGAATTTAGTATGGCTTTTTGCTGAATCCTTAGAGACTCCTATTACTCTCCAACCAGCCTCTTTCAAAGAATCAAAATTGTCACGGAAATCACACGCTTGAGTTGTGCAACCCGGAGTGCTATCACGCGGATAGAAATACAGAATCACTCCACTTTCCTTTAGCATCTCAGAAAGTATTACTTCACTTCCATCAGTCAATGTAGCGGTGAAGTCAGGAGCGATATCACCCTTGCTCAATTCGGTTTTCATGGCCTGTGGTCGGGGATGCCATACTAATACTGATGCATCAAATCTAAAACATTTTTAGATCAAAGAACAAATAGGGCACTCCTCTAGATTATGCCCTCTTGCTGGACAATATTCTCTGCCAAAAAAGATGATTTGTAAGTGCCTACGTTTCCACTCATCTTCGGGAAATAATGCTTTCAAATCACGCTCAACTTGCACAACATTTCTACCTTCGCTCAAGCCCCAACGCTTGGCTAATCTGTGAATATGTGTATCAACAGGAAAAGCAGGGACTCCAAACGCCTGTACCATCACTACGCTTGCAGTTTTATGGCCAACTCCTGCTAATTCTTCAAGTTCCTCAAATGTGCGTGGAACCACACCTGAGTGTAAATCAATTAGTTGTTCGGCCATTTTTTTCAGGTTTTTTGCCTTGGTTGGTGCTAGTCCAATCTCGCGAATAATTTCACGTATTTCATCAACTTCTAGGTTAGCCATTTTTTCGGGGGTGTCTGCCCTATCAAAGAGGGATGGAGTAACTTGGTTGACCTTCTTATCGGTTGTTTGTGCTGATAGCATCACAGCCACAAGGAAGGTGTATGGATCACGGTGGTCAAGAGGGATTGGTTGTTCAGGGTATAACTCATCAAGAATGGTGCCAATAGCAGATACATTTTGACCCATTTTCACCAGAATCACTCCAGTTCAACAGGGATATCGGTTTTCCAGCCGTAGATGCTAGCAGAGAGAATGATAGCGGCTGGAAGTATGTAACATGGAAACCACATCCAATCCGCGAATTCTTCATTGGCTCCTCCCAATATAAGGAATAAAACCACGCCAACCAGAAGAGCAGGGAGAATCATGACTCCACCAAAGACTACCGCTCTTGCCGCTCCCATAATTATTGGGCGGTAGCCGGATTGAATGAACTTTAGGATTGAGCATCAAGACAACATTGCTTCAATTTCTTCGCCAGTTTTACAGTTCAGTAAGTGTTGAGGTTCAAGCCAACCTTTGCGAGCGATTTGCACTCCAAACCACACATCTCTCAGACCTGATGTGTCGTGTGCATCGGGATTGATGCAGATTGGGACGCCTTGGTCTCTTGCAAATCGCAAAAATCGCCAATCTAAATCAAGTCGATATGGGCTAGCATTAATCTCAACAGATTTCAACTCACCTTCAGCATTCAATTCACCCATACGACGTAAAACAGCATGTAAATCCACATCAAACCCATCTCGTCCTTGTAAAATTCGGCCAGTAGGATGGCCAAGAATTGTACAAGTGGGGTCCTCAATTGCTGTAATTAAAGCCTCAGTATTTGCCACTTCATCTCGACTTCTCCAAGTAGTTAACTGATGTACTGAGGCGACTACATGGCTAAGTTGCCGGCGTGTCTCTTCGTCATAATCTAGTGAACCATCTGGGAGAATATCACACTCAGCCCCATGCAATAATCGGAAGTCCTTACCCCCATCAGCCCAAACCTCGTTGAGTGCTCTTATTGCTTCACCTTGAGCCAACATATCTTCTGCATCAGCGCCAATTTGTCGCCCTCCAATATTGAGTATTTGTGAGTGGTCTGCAATCCCCAAGAATTGCCAGTCCATATCCATCGCAGCTCCAGCCATTTGCTCAAGAGTAGCAACTCCATCTGACAGAGTTGTGTGGTTATGGAAACATCCTTTCAAGTCAGTAGGCATTACTAGCCTAGGTAGTTTATTTGTCTCAGCCGCATCAACTTCTCCCATGTCTTCACGTAGTTCTGGAGGAACCCATGCAAGGCCTAAGTGTTGGTAAATTTCTTCTTCAGTTGTCGCAGGTAGTGAGAATTGTGCTGCTTCTAAACCTTTCATATCACCGGCTTTTTCTTCAGGGATTAACCCAAATTCGTTGAGGCGCAATCCCATATTGATTGCTCTTTGTCGAAGAAGAATGTTGTGCTCTTTGCTGCCAGTGAAGTATGCTAATGTGAATGCAAAAACTTCAGGCGGTACTAATCTTACTTGAGCGTCAATAGTTCCAGCTGATTCCATACTTGAGTAATCATCCCCACCAATTGCTGAAAACACTCCACTGTCAAGTGTACCAAGATCCATGTGTTGTTCAAGAATACTGGCTTCTAAAATGACACTCACTTTACTGTCACCCGCGCCTTTTACTTCTGCAATGTTTGGGGTGTTGAGAATTGCTTTTGTGACGGCATCAACATTTTCTGGCCGAACAGCGGCAACGATATCCAAGTCTCCAATTGTTTCTCGCCGCCGCCTAGCACTACCTGCGAGTTGAGCGTGCTCAACTCCTTTGATTCTGGCTACTAGTGCCTCAAACGCTTCACCATAAAGTAGCCCGACATTTAGGCGGCGGCGACCTTGGAATCGAGCCAGCAAGTCAATTCCATCTAGGATTTTTTGCTGGCTCTTTGCACCAAAACCATCTAGTTTCTCAACACCACCTTCGTGGCAAACAGTAGAAAGTTCAGCGATGGAATCAATACCCAATTCATCGTGAAGTTGTTTGATTCGTTTTGGTCCAAGCCCAGGGATTGCTAGCATCTCAATCATTCCTGCAGGTGTATCATCATACAATTTCTGTAGGTCTCCCCAAGTCCCTTCACCAAGGGCTTCCCCAATCAGTGAAGCAATCCCTTTTCCAATTCCTTTTACTTCAGTCATTTTTCCAGATGTGCTTAATTCCCACAAATCTTGTTCAATAGATGCAATCGTTCGGCTGCCATTTTCGTATGCTCGTATTCGAAAAGGATTGGCATCTGTTAACTTGAGTAGAGTGGCGACTTGTTCTAGCACAGTAGCAACTTGTGCTTTGGAATAATGTGGCGGGTCATCCCGCCTACTCTTTGGCAATGTCCACGACTTCATTGAAACCATGTTCTCCCCACTACGGTTGAGCAGGTCACCCTGCTTGAACCCTCGCGCGGTTGAAGTGCTGCCTCGTCTTCGCCACAACAATGGGGTTGGTCAGCCTTCTTGAGTCGCTATCAGCGTTGACTTGCTCAGGATCATTCCTAATTTGGATGAGTATCGGGACTCTTTCAAGAACTGATAAATCAGAAAAAATTGCTCAAAAGATTATGACAATTCTCTGTTTTAGCGCGGCAATCTCACTTTTTGGACTTTATTTTGCCGGTGGTAATCTGTTCGGCTCAGCAAATTTTGCAAGGGTGTTAGCAGTGGTTTGTATTGCTGTTGGAGTAAGCGCAGGCATGAATATCAAAGGAGAAGATATCCAAGGCGAATCCAATCCACACGATTTGATGAAAATGCGCCGTGAGTCAGAAGAAGAAGAGTAACTTTCTCACTTTAGGTCAACACCAGGTCCCCTAGTATGCCCTACTTTTCCAGGTGGTCGTTTTTTACCGCCCTTCTTTTGTTTCTTAACCGATTTACTAACCGGTTTAACAGGTGTTGAGTCTGTCTTCGTTTCAGCAGTATTCACTTGTTTATTCTCAGCTTTCTTGCTTTTTCTTTTAGCGGTTTTCGGCTCATCATCAGCCGCCTCATCACCCTCTGCTTTGCTAGTCCTATGTTTCGCGGCGACTTTGAAATCAGTATCATCTTCTTTTTCTTCATCTAGAGATGGATCCCAATCATCACCTTCTATCTCAGATTCATCTAAGTTTTCAGTTAGTACATTGAATGCATCATTTGGTGATGACGGCATGTCAATTTCTCCAACCATTACTTCCACCATACCATCAGCAAGAATTCTCCCTTCAGCCCCCTTCACGCCACGTTTTGGCTTTGTTTCGGTAACATTCGGGTCGGTTGCCATATCCTCTAAGGAGAGTTCTTTTGGCTCAGGTTCAACTTCCTTTTCACGCTCCTCTTCATTGGTCGATTCTTTTTCCAACGCTTCACGCTCAAGTTTCCGATTATGCAATGAAGATTGTGTTTTTCTGCCAATTACAAACAAAATGAATGGCCCGATAATTAGCAATGCAAGTACTGTTTGAAGGTTAAAATTGTAACCGGTTTTGGCACTCATCCATGATGCTACAGAGTTCGCTTTATCTCTCAATGGATCCAAAGTTGGAGTGGCATCAGAACTACTTGCCTGGGGTGTTGAAGTCTCAACAAGAACACCTAATGCAACTGAGAATATTGGTTCAGGGTCACTGCTTTCATTGAAGTACAACAGCCCACCGCTTATACCTGCAGATTCAGCAGTGAAATCCAATCTCAACTCGCTCTGGTCTCCGCCAAATCCATGTTCTTCTAAGTCAATTTTTGTTGGTAGTTCACTAATTGATATGCCATTTTTGGCATCCCATTCTGCGGTTAATCTGATTGGCACAAGTCCCTCATTTTTCACCGTGCATAAAAAGTAACTTGATTTGCCAATTGGCAAGGTATGGTCAGGTGGATTACATCCTACGGATAGGACGGCTCTGTGAAGATTCTTATCGTCGGGAAAATGATCAATCAGAACAGCATCAAATGAATTAGTGTCGCCAAAACCATCACCGTCTCGGTCTGCCCACTGGGTTTTCTCATTTGGAAAAGCATCGGCTCCGTCAGAAGTACCCCAATCCTCATCAGGATCGGACCATCCATCACCATCTGTATCGGGACACCCATTTCTATCGTTGGTGGAATCTCCGTTTATTCCAGGGCAGTCATCATCTTCAGCAGCAAGTGCTGGTGAAGTAAACGATAGTAGAGAGACGAACAAAACCGTCGCCATCAAAATGGTGACAGGGCCGCTTCGCATATTGCGAGGCTAGCCTATTTCCTCTATCAAGCCTCGCCGTAGGCGTTTTACTTTCACTCAACAATCTATCAATTAGTTAAATGATTTAACAGCACACCCAATACCTACAGATGAAAAACAGATTCAAGGTTCAATCTTTAATTTATCATCAATGAATGCTCGCATATATTCGGGTAACTCGCCATTGAGGAAAATGACATCATTAACTTCTTCAAGTTTCATTAGAGAGTAGTAAATTTGCATTGCAGTAGTGGGTGTTGCTGAACACCCAGTACATCCTCCTTCAAGGGATATTGAAATTATTCCATCAGTAGTTGAAACAACATTTACCTCGCCTTCATGGGCATCTAATACCGCTTGAATAGGTCCCACAGATGCGAGAATTTTCGCTCGGTCTATTTCAGCCATCTATTCGCCTCACCTAGTCCACAGGCCCCGCCCTCTTTCAACCATCGGTCGGTTCTGTCTTTCAATTGCGCAAATGGTGTTACAGTTGTTGGGTATTCTTAGCAATCATTGATGGCATCCATGCTTTACGAATGTATATGGCAAGAGGTATCAGGGTTGCACTCCTTGATCTCCTTGTTGAACGGGCCGAATTTGGTCATGGAGGCAATATGGAGATACTTTTCCCACTTGCTGAAAGATTTTCAACACTAGAGGTATTGTTACTCACTCCTCAATTTCAGTCTACTAATATTGATGAACGTGCAAAACAGAATGCCGCCTCTGAATTAATTCAATTAGACAAAGCAGATGTCCCAACTTGGGACGAAGCTTTCCCTTTCGTTGCTTCTCCAACAGATACTGAACTTCAGCAGGCGTGTTCTGGTGAAGTGACAATGCAGAGGGTTGCTTTACCATCTGCTGATACCAACACTCTGAAAAAATGGCTCGCAGTAAACTCAGTGGATGTTGTAATCTGCACAGGGAGCAGAAGAAACGTATCAATGTGGGAGCCATGGATGGAAGGTGCAGCCAGTTTATTGCGCGCAGCGGTGGCTTTGAAATTACCAACTCTCGGAATCTGTTTTGGCCACCAACTTCTATGTCAAGCCCTTGGTGGAGATGTGGTTAGGGCACAATCTCGGACAGATTCAGTGGTTGAATTGGAGTTAAGCAGGGCTGGGGGCGAAGACGAGATTTTTGCTGAGTTGAGCAACCCAGTTTGTCTTTTCACTCACCAAGACCATGTGGTAGAACTTCCTAAACAAGCGGTAGTGCTAGGTTCTACGGGCCACAACTCTTTGGCAAGTGTGAGAATTTTGGATGAACAAAATGAGAATCTTCCAATTTGGGGTTTACAATTTCACCCAGAGGCTGCAAAGAATCGGATAGAGCGTTCAGTCAGCCTTGGTCATATTTCAGTCGAGGAAGCGACCGCGTTTGAACGAGAACATGATGGTGCTGCAATTCTTTCCAATTTTGCATCAGTAGTGGCTAAAATATACACATAATTGATGAAATCGGTTAAGGTCCCCCTGTCTCTAAGAGACAGTCAGAGTTGAATTAAGTGGATATCGCTTATATGGTGACCTCAGGTCGGCGGGCCAATCAATCAGGTGATATGATGGATGGAACACAAGTAGGATTAATTGGAATAGGCGTTGGAATAGTTGGTTTACTGATTGCAGCAATGCTGTACAAGAAGGTTGACTCAATCAAAATTGAGAACGAAACGGTGGCGAAAATCACACAACGAATTCAAGATGGGGCAATGGCCTTCTTGTTTGCAGAA
>JAQXFA010000058.1 GCA_029250565.1 Candidatus Thalassarchaeaceae archaeon | reverse complement strand
GGTGTTGATGATATTACTCTCCAGGGTAAATGCAGATGTTTCTACTCGCCTCCAATGCGTTAACGAAGCGTTAATTTATTGTGAATAACGGGTTAACGCTTTTTTTTTTTTTTTTTTAACGCGTTAAAGCGGCAAACTAATTCCATTTTCAAGAGGTATTTTGTCAATAAAAGGGCACTCCGTGAATCGTTCAACGCTTCTGAACGCATCATTTTTACAACTTAAAATGCGTAAATATGTTAAGTGGACTTCAAGTTCGCTCCCATCATGCAATCAGCAGCGCTAGAGATGTTGAATCTCCCTGCCATAAGGTCCAATCCTTTTGACACCAGACCCCTAAGTCGTGAACAGTTGGAGTTGATGGTTGGCAGAGATGAAGTGTTTACCGCTTTAGCCAACAATATCCGTCTCGCTTCACCCCGGGTTGTGGCAGTTGTAGGTGAGAAGGGTTCTGGGCGTTCATCATTGGTTCAATCAGTTGCTTCAACTGCTGACCAAATTCATACCGTATTTTGGCCATCAAGGGACCTTGTTACCACCATTCTTCATCAGATTTATTGCGACTTGATGAAGGACTTTGAAACCCCACCAGTACATAGTATGATGATTGATCGTTTGGAGGAAGAATTAGCTGGTCGAACAGGGCTTCTTCCAGTCATCATTTTTGACCATTCTTTACTCCCCGGTCCGGTACTTGCTGAAGTGCTATCTCAACTGATGCCAGTATTGACAAAAATACGTGCTTTAACCATCATTACACTCACACCTGGGCAGAAATCAGGCTTCCCTGAAGAACTGCTCTCTGAGATGGATGTCACACCACCTCTTGAATCGCTCACAAGAGACGAAATGGCGCGCTTGATTAGTAAGCGCGTACACAAGGCGAGCCGCTCATCTTGGACCGCTCCTGATGCACTTCTTGATAGGGTGATGAAAGAAAGTGGGGGCCACGTTGGTAGGGCAATGAGATTTCTGCGAGATGTCGTAGATCACACGCGCGGGATGCCACTGATTGACGGTCGTAAATTAGATTTGAAAGTTGAAGTTACAACAAAACCCACAACTGTAGTAGAGGATTCCACTTTTCAGCGGGTTGTTGATGCAGTACCACCAATGACTGAAGTAAATGTCAAAGTTTCAGAAACTACTGAAATCGACACACAACCCGAAGAATTACCATTTTCTAGTGAGGAAGAAGAAAATACGCCTACAGGAGTGGAATCATCAACTATTGAGCAAATTGACCCTCCTAAAGAGGCGCCTGAATTTGATGAAAGCCAGACCTTATTCCCCTCATTATCAGATGCCGCAGATATGTGGAAGGATTTTGGGGATGATAATGGTCCACAATTAGATTCAACCGAAGAAACAGATGTTGAAGAGCCAGCAATCCCGTCAGAATCGGATTCCGACTCTGTTGAATCAAGTTCTGAGGCAGGTGCTGAAGAGCAGTGGAAGAGTGAATTCAGTGATGAAATGGGTGGTGCCGAGGTATTGGAGATGGCTGAAGGTACAGCACCAGCGTTCGGAGGTGGACGTTTCGGAGGGCTCCGTTCACGCAATAAAAAGGCACATATCGGCATCCAAGCTGGAAATAAAGGAGCACCGAGGAAGACCCAAGGTCCTAGGGAAGCGAAGCCAAACGAAGAGGAATCAGACCCGAATGATCTGCGTAGAATCAATACTAATGACCAAAATACAGAACTTTGGATTCAAGATGGTATGGATTCACCTATAGGGGACTCACCAAATATCAAGCCACAGCAGATGCAACCGAGTGCTAATGTTTCATCAAATCCTGAATCAATACCAAGTCCTAATACGCAATTTGAGGAGACAATTGAGTGGGAAGAAGAACCTCAAGTAGAAGGCAATGAATCATGGGACGAACAACCAGAAGCAACTCCAGAAGATGTTCTCAGTGCGCTCAGTTCTATACGAAGAGTCGCACCACCTAGAGAACCAGATATTGTACTTGATATCAACGCGCTATCTAATCTCAATAATGCTGAAACATTGATTCTAACTCAAGCAGTTGAACGGGAAGTTTCTCCATCTGACAATCTTCTTCAAGATGAATTAGGGGTTGGGCGCCCACGGCTGTCACAAATCTTCAATGGATTACTGAAATCAGGTATTCTTACTGTCCGTAAACAGGGGCGTAGTCGCATGTATAGGATAAGTGCACCAGCCAAAGATCACCTAGTCAATCTAGGTGCTGGAGGCGAATTCTGATGGCTGGTGATTGGCGAGTTTCTTGGAGCCACCAACTTGAAGGAAAAGTTGGTGCTATTGTAACTCTCAACGAAGGAGTAATCATTGCAACTGGTGGAATTGTTAGATTACTCAATGATTTGGGAGATTTCATCTGGAAGCGAACTTTTCAGTTTGATGTTTACAGGCTAGTATCAGATGGAACCAGTGTAGCAGTTCTTTCTGGCCCGGGATTCCACCTTTTAGATATCAGAACCGGAAACCCTCTCGGCGAAGGTCGTTCGGTTGGCGGTGGTTTTCGAGATTGTTTACCTCGTCCAGGAGGAGGTTGGCTGTTAGCTGACCGAGGCGACCACATTCACATGTTCAATCGTGAAGGTAGGGGGATTAGCCGACTTCGACCGGGGCGTATTAGAAAATTAATTGGTTGGCTTGATAGAGAACATCTAATCGCCATAAATGATGATGGACACCTTATTTGTTTACGCCTGTTTGGAGAAAACTCTCAGAGAATTATTGAGGACAGGCGCTGGTCTTGGGCTAGTCGCTTAACAAATGGCAGATTACTAGTCCAGTCAGTGGATGGTGCTATTCACGAAGGGGTTCCAAATCCATTTGGTTGGGATTCACTTGAACAGTTGATAGAAACAGGGGTAGATCCACTTGAAGCAGCAATGACTGGGGATGGCTGGTGGATGCTGACAATGGATGGTGTTCTTGACAGAATACCTCCTACTGAAGGCGAATCGTGGCCAGCAGGGGTACATATTTCCAGTAACAATTCTGATATCATAACGACAGCAACAAGAGATGGATTAATCCGATGGTGGGAATCGCCGAAACTGATCTCAAAACGCGACTTATTCCTCAGAAAGTTGGTTACCGAAGAACGTCAAAGAGTTGACTGGGAGCAGCGCCAAGTTATCTTTGAGGCGGCGAGAGATGCCGAAGAAAATGGTTTACTGACTCGAGCAATCGAGTTGTATAACACTCTAGGTAGACATGAGGACGTGCGAAGAATCTTAGCCATTAAGGAGGCTGGTTGATGAACTCACAAGTAACTCAAGAATTGGTTGAGAAATATCTTGATTTGACGTCACGCGCTAAAGAAAAGGCGACACCGATACACGGTGAAGACACTGCTGAGGCTAAACAATTGGGTGATATGATGGGAATGTGTGATGATTATGCATCAGACGCGCGGCATTTCATGGAAACTGGTGATTTAGTACGTGCTTTTGGAGCGATAAATTATGCTCATGCGTGGCTTGATGCTGCTGTAAGAATTGGATTATTAGATGGGCATGGCGATGACCAGTTGTTCACCCTGCCCAAGTGAGGTTAGTATCAGCAAACTGAGAATGTTGATTTTGGTTAGTTAATGACCAAAATTGCTAAGAACGTTGGAAGTTGGAAGCAAACGGTTCACTAACCGGGTTGTAGGTTGAATGGTCAGCGAGACATTGGGGGGCAAGCGTGTGGCAGGATATTTAGACAGAATTGGAGCGGGTAAGATTCTCATCAATGCCGAGCCGTTGTCGTACGATTATGTGCCAGAAGAACTAGTTGGCAGAGATGAGCAGTTACAGCAAATGG
>JAQXFA010000057.1 GCA_029250565.1 Candidatus Thalassarchaeaceae archaeon | reverse complement strand
CTTTCAGATGCATCTACCTCTATGATTAGGATTGTAATCACCTTCTCAACAGCATTTGCAATCCTTGTATGGATGTCATGGAAACTTGCATTAATATTGTTTGTTCCAATCATTTTCATCATGCCACTAATCTACTTTTTTTCAACCCGTGTTCAGAAAAAATATCGAGAATCTCGCCAATCTTTTGGCGATATTAATGCAGTTCTCTCAAACAATATTTCAGGAATGGGAGTCGTTCAAGCATACAATGCTGAAACTTACGAAGCTACTCGTGTTGGTAAGGAATCATCATCATACAAAGACCATGCAATTGGTGCTACAGTTCAACGAACAAAATTCCTACCTGGTATTTACGTAATTGCTGGAATTGCCTTTGGACTGCTTGCCACTGCTGGTGGCTACCTGATGCTTGAAGGACCTTCGCAAGGTGGAATTACCCCCGGACAGTTTGTCACTTTCCTATTGATGAGCACTAGAATGTCTATGCCATTATTTATTCTAGGTATGCTCGTTAATCAGATTCAAAAATCTGAAGCAAGTGCCCGTAGAGTATTCGCAATGATTGACCTAGAGCCATCAATTATTGATAGAGAAGGGGCAGAATCATTGGAAGAACCTGCTAACGCAATCACTTTTGATGATGTTCACTTTGCCTATCCAAATGGAAACAAAGTTTTGAATGGTGTTTCATTTGAATTAAATCGCAATCAAAGCATAGGAATCGTTGGCCCTACAGGGGCAGGGAAATCAACGATTGTGAAGTTACTACTCAGGTATTACGAAACCGATGGAGGGGCTATCTCAATGAATGGTTCAGACATTAATGAGTTAACTCTTGGCTCAATTCGTGATCAGATAGGATATGTTAGCCAAGATGTCTATCTATTCCATGGCACTATCAGAGAAAACATCGCATATGCAGACCAAAACGCCGGTGACGCTGCTATTGCAGAGGCCGCTAAGTTAGCAGGGGCTGACGAATTCATCCAAGAAGCACCCAATGGTTACGATACAATTGTCGGTGACAGAGGAGTGAAATTGTCAGGGGGGCAACGTCAACGAATCTCATTAGCAAGAGCTATTCTTCGCCGCCCGCCACTCCTTATTCTTGATGAAGCAACAAGTGCCGTTGATACACGAACAGAAGAAATCATTCAACGTAATCTCAATCAATTCAAAGATGGTAGAATGACAGTTGCTGTTGCCCACCGACTCTCAACAATTCGAGATGCTGACCAAATTCTTGTCCTGGTTGAAGGTGTAGTTGTGGAAAATGGTGCTCACGACGAACTTATTGCTCAAGATGGAGTATATGCCGATTTGTGGGCAGTTCAAACAGGGGAACTTGACAAAACAACAGGTGAGGCTACCCGTCATGACGGCTGAAAATGATATTGAGTGGCTTATTGTTGAACCTGGTTCTGTTTGGCTTGGTAGTGATGATGGGCGCCTTTCTTTACATCCCGTCAAATACCACCCACGTCATGAAGTTAGAATTGATTACACATTTGAAATATCCAAACTCGCTTATCCTCTCAATGACTTACTCAAACTAAGTGGCATTGATAGAGAACAGTTTGAGCAAGAGGGATTACGTCCGCCATCAGAAGGCGAATGGTTGCTTGCCCACACCCAAGGATTGGTTGAGCAGGGCGATGCTTTGTGGGAAAAGTTAGCTGATGAGCGACCACGAACAGGTTTCTGGGAACAGAGATGCGATGGTCAACCACGAAAAACAAATTACAAAGTAAAACTAGAACTAATGAAAAAGTGGGGGAGTGATGGTCATGAAACTAGTTACTCTACTGAAATTACTGAGGCCATGAAAGGCAAGGAAGTTACTCGAATTGTGCGCGCACCACAATCATCAAACAACCCACCAAGATTACCAATAGAAGATAAGCGACCATTCTTCATCCGTGAAATTCTGTTTACTGTTTTAGTTGGAATTATCCCTTCAATATTATGGGCGTACAACTTTGCTTCATCTGAATATCTAACTGGAAATTGGACCAATATCATCGGTGGAGGAATTTTCATCAGCCTTGCTAGTGGATTTGTATGGCGGCCAAAAACTGCATCATACAGAGTATCAAGTGACGGCATTTCAATGAAAAAAAAATGACTCAAGAACGGTCTTTGTCATCAACTTGCAGACCTGGTTTCTTTGAAACATAAATCCTCCACCACGCCTTGATAACCCCTGTCCCGTAAGACCAGTGCAGTAGGAATGTCATCAGTGGAGCAACGAGAACTGTAGCAAAAGTTCGGCTTGGTGAGTTACCCTTTGCAGCCCCTGCCCAACAAAGTAGCACATAGAGTGCCCCAAGACTAATCGGTAAGTGAACAGCAGTTCTAGGACAACCAAAGGGAACAACTGACGGGGAAATGTTCCAAAACTCAGGCCAAGCTAGACCACCGCTCATAGCGCCATAAACGAAGGCCCCAATACCAATGAGTGCAAGGATAGGAAATAATCCGACAGCTGTGTGTGACCACGCCTTCATGCCAGGATGCACTTCACTTGCAAGAATTCTGACTAGACCATAATTCTGGATTTGCTTTCGTACACGGGCTGGATTGCGACGGCGATGCCACATGATGGCTGATCCGTCAGTCCACAATTTGTATCCCGCTTGTTCAATGCGATGATCAAGCATAGCATCTTCGCAACCAATTGCTCCTTCATCAAAGCCGCCTACGGCGTCTAAAACCGACTTACGATAGGCTGCATTGACACCGGGAAGTTGCTCGGCTGACTCTAAGTCAGCCGTGCCTCTTTTGCCATAATTGGTACCAGCAGTCACCCATTTTGAACAAAATGTGACATCAATAACACGCTGCCAAAATGTTGAGCGCTCATCAGCAGGAGCGAAGTTAGGCCCACCAACGCCTGCAACTTCTTCACGCTCAAACCAGCGCACTAATTTCTCGACCCAATCAGATTCAACCCAGACGTCATCATCAGTGAACATCACAATGTCGCAATCAACTGCAGCCAATGCTACATTGCACGCATCCGCACGCGTGCGTGAACCTTCATCATCAATGAAGCGGGCCCCTTGTGACTCAGCAACTGCTTGGCCGGGGTCGCCACTTGGACCAACAACTACCACCTCGAAAGTTGCACCAGAACTTCTCGCCTCATCACTTGGCCAAGTTTGATTTGCCAATCCATCAAGAGCAATACCCAATTCCTCAGCATTGCGTAAACTGGGGATAATAACGCATACACGCGAACCACCACCCTCACTGACCATGGCCGTCCGACCGCCATCCCCATTTCAAGGCTAATGTGCCAAAGTACCACTCAGCGAGAGATTGATATGGGAAGTATCTGTGGCCAATATCATGAAATTGGCCCAAATCATAGTATTTCTAATGCTGCCACTGGCTGCTCTAAGCCCTTTACTAGAATCAATTGATGTTGAACTTGAGAATGAAAATACAGTAAACCCAGTAGGAAAAACCCCTATTGTCATTCAAAATCCATATGTTGTTTGGCAGTTTACTGCTGGAGATTTTGGCTCCTTCAATGGCTCTCCCATGGCTGAAGAAATGCGTTCAGATTGGGAAAATGATAGTGAGTTCGACCGAGCAGAAGTGAATTGGGTCTCAGATTTCCGGGCTGATTTACCCGGTGATATCTACTGTTCATTCCCTGCCTATTCTGGGCAATGTCATCAAACTAGGCTGACATTCCAAATGAATGTCACTGCATACAATGACACCGAAAATTCGGAAATGATTATGAATTTTTCAATTAATAATTTGGAGTTAATTCCAACCACCTACACTGGCTGGCATAAAGAAGTGAGTATTTCTCATACGCGGATGTGGATGAAAGAACAAAGCGGGAATGAAGATATGTATCGCATGAGCAGTTGGGAAAATAAAACTGTTGAAATCCTCCAAACTGGTTACCAAGACAACTTTACTGTTGGAGACATTTGGACTGTAAACGACAAAGAATGGAGTAATTGGACGAGTGAGGAAAATGGGGAATTTAATGCAGGAGGTGGTAATTGGGTCCCTAACTATGAATCAGATGCTGGTAGTGATTTCGGTGAAGGAAATGATACCAGCAATGCTACAAGAGAAGTTACTATTCAGAGCCCTGGCTATAATTTAGCAGATAGTAGTGGAAGTGGGCCAACTTCAATTACCGGTATTGAGGTTGAATATTTGGATGGGCACGGCGATATGTACGAAATCGAAATACTTGGAGAATGGGGATATCCTATCTCTGTAAATAATATGACAATCATGTCTTGGAAATTCTCAAATGGCGTATGGGTTGATTCAGATAATGATGGAGTTCGTGATTCAGATGATCTATGTCCTAACACACCTGTAGCACATACCGGATTAGATTCTGATGGGTGCTCTTGGGAACAGAGAGATGATGACAATGACGGGTTTTTGAACCCTGATGATAATTGCGCTGATACCGATGTTCTAACGATGACTGACCTTGATTCATATGGTTGTGCTTGGGAACAGAGAGATGATGACGGGGATTTAGTCCTCAATCCTGCAGACCATTGTCCAGCAACACCTGCTAACGAGACCGCTGATACTGAACCACCATGGCAAGGCTGTTCTGCAAGTCAGAAAGATACTGACATTGACGGTGTTTCAGATGCGATGGACCAATGCCCAGGTCATAATGACAGCATTGACGTTGATGCTGATGGAATCCCAGATGGCTGCGACTCAATGATTGACAATGATGGTGATGGAGTCAACAATACTGCTGACCTCTGCCCAGGCTTTGATGATGCAATTGATGTAGACCAAGATGGAGTCCCCGATGGCTGTGATGACATAGTTGATAGTGACTTTGATGGCGTTGCTGATGCTGATGATGAATGCATGGGTTACGATGACGCAATTGATGTAGATCAAGATGGAATCGTTGATGGTTGTGATACAATTATTGATTCAGATGGTGATGGAGTTGCCGATTCGTTCGAAGTTTGCCCCGGCCATGATGACAATGTTGATGTTGATGCGGATGGCAAACCTGACGGCTGTGATGATATCATTGATTCAGATAATGACGGAGTTGCTGATGCTGATGATGCCTGTGAAGGCCATGATGACAGCGTTGATGTAGATGGAGATGGAATTGCTGATGGATGTGATACGCTCTTAGATTCTGATGCAGATGGAGTTGCAGATGCTGATGACAAATGCCCAGGCCATGATGACAATATTGACATTGATAATGACCAAATTTCTGATGGATGCGATACACTTCTTGATAATGATGCAGACGGAGTTGCAAATGCAAACGACGACTGCGTAGGCACACCAGTTGGAACTGAAATTGACAGCACTGGATGTGAAATCCCAGCGGCTGGATTAGCAGGCGGGATTATCGCTTCACCGATAATGATAGGCGGAATCCTTGGTGTTGTAGGTGTTGTTGTGTTAGTAGCTGCTATTACAATAATGCGCAGAGGAAAAGATGACTACGATGATGGTGATGAATCCCTATTTGACGAACCACGAAGTAACCTACAATTTTCAGGAGCTGGAATGCCATCTAGAACATCGCCACTGAACTCTAACCCTACCTCAGGTGCGCCAGCAATGGTATCAACCCCACACCCATCACAAGTTGGACAAATGC
>JAQXFA010000056.1 GCA_029250565.1 Candidatus Thalassarchaeaceae archaeon | reverse complement strand
GCTCACGATGATAGCACCAACCCTATCAGGCTGTTTTGGAAACGACGAACCACCAGTTGAGATGGAAGAATCCATATTTGATTTTGACCAACCAATTGCAAACAATACATTCTATCATTTTTCTTTCTTTTTTAATGCACTTGATATGTCTGCAGACCAACTAAACTTGTCAGACAATATGACTCCAATTTGGTCTCTAGGGACTTATTACGGGACTGGTTTTGACACCTTTGAGCCAACTATTGGGATTACTTCATCTGGTACAATTGTCTTTACCAATCACAACGGTTTGGGAATGGGTACACACATTATTCGTAGTCAAGACCAAGGTCAAAATTGGGAAGATGTAGGGCCATTTTTGACAGGTGCTACTGGTCAAGTTGCCAACTCTAATGACCCGTATGTCTACGTTGACCCGTGGACTGACCGTATCATGAAATTCGATATGCATGCATTAGCAGTAATGTTTGTTGAATGGTCTGATAATGAAGGAGAAAGTTGGAGTTTACCTTTCCCTGCATCTGGAGTTTATACACCTCAAGACCACCAATCGATTGCTTATGTCCCACCTGGTCCTGATTTTTCGGGGCCACTTTTACATGAGACAATCTATGTTTTCTGTATTAATACAGGAGCCCAAGGACCAATTGGGGCTTTTTGCGATACTTCACTTGATGGTGGAGCAACTTGGGAAGGGCAAGTAGCAGGGTGGCCAAATGGTGTCACACAATGCGCAGGTCTTCATGGCCATTTAATCGGAGCAAATGATGGCGCAATCTATCGCGGGAATCCATCATGCGATGGCCCTGCTGCATATCGCTCTACGGACGGTGGCCGCACTTGGAGCGAGCATACTATTGACACACAACATCAATCACGCGGTCATGAAATAGCACTTGGAACTGATGAAGCGAGCAATGTTCACGCACTTTGGGTGGCTACAGATGATTTGCCTTACTATTCATTTTCATCCGACCAAGGTGAGACTTGGAGCACTCCTTTGATGGTCGCACCACCGGGTGTGGATTATACTGGCTTCCCAACGATAGCTGGTGGTGCAGATGGAAGAGTTGTGTTTGGCTACATAGGTGAGTCAAATCATTCAGAGTGGTCTGGGTACATGGGGATCATTACAGATACATATGCTGAGAACCCACTGATTACGACAGTTGCAGTCAATGAAAAATGGGATTATCTCGATGAGACGGAAGATTGTGGTTCTGTGCGCTGTGGCGGCTTTGGAGATTTCATTGATGTTGTTATTGATGTAGAAGGTAGGCCCTGGATTGCATTATCTCACAATATCTACAATGACGAAGCAATAATTGGGACATTATCAGCGGGGCCTGCTCTCCGTGGCCCATTACAACCTTTAACTGAGTTACCAGTCGGTGGTCTAGATACTCTCAAAATGTAATGGAATGAATGAATTCAATTCATGCAAACCAACCAATTTTAATAATGGAAATATATGTTTTAATCAATATTTTGGGGGTTATATTCAATGACAAATTATGGTTTTGTGATTGATAATAGAACCTGTATTGGTTGCCACGCATGTACAGTTGCTTGCAAGTCTGAACACGATGTACCGATAGGCGTTAACAGAACGCATGTCAAATATATTGAGACGGGTACTTACCCTGATTCATCACGTGAATTCTCTGTTCACCGTTGTAATCATTGTGAAGATTCACCCTGTACAGTAATTTGTCCAACTAATGCATTGTTCAAAAGAGACGATGGAATTGTTGATTTTGACAGTGACCGATGTATTGGTTGCAAGTCTTGTATGCAAGCCTGCCCTTACGATGCACTATACATTGACCCTAACAATGGTACTGCTGCAAAGTGCAATTACTGTGCCCACAGAATTGAGCATTCTTACGAACCAGCATGTGTAATTGTTTGCCCGACTGAATCAATAACTTCTGGTGATTTAGATGACCCAAATTCTAAGATAGCACAATTAGTTGCTACTCAAGAAACAACGGTTAGAAAGCCAGAATCAGGTGCGAATCCAAATTTGTATTACATCAAGGCAAGTGAAGAAATGCTTGACCCAGCCGCAACTGAGAGAACAGGATCAGGGGTTTGGACCGAACAAGCATTTGGAGTCGGGCACTTTGCTAAGTACGCAGATGCACGTTTATCGGAGGCAGATACACCTTCAATGATAGTCCAATTAGCGCTTGAAAAGAAAGCGAAAGCAGCAGCTCCTAGAGATCAAGCAATCATTCGTGATGTGATGTCACAACTTAGTGACATGTCACCAAAAGCCAAGAGAGTTTATGATGCACCTTCAAAAGGTATTCTTTGGGGTTGGGAAGTATCTGCATATATTTGGACAAAAGGCATTGCTTCTGGAACTTATTTGATGGCAATGCTAGCAATGTTCGCAGGCATAATTGAGATGACTGATACGCTTTGGTGGACAATCATCGTAATTGGCTTAGGTTTTCTTGGAGTCACCGGTCTATTATTGATTAAAGACCTTGACAGGCCAGATAGATTTCTGTATGTTTTGCTAAGACCCAATTGGTCGTCTTGGTTAGTAAAGGGCGCATACATATTAGGTGGGTTTGGAGCCATATTGTCTGCTAGTGCTGTAATCCTTCTGTTTGACCTTGACCGTTCCTTGCTAACTTACCTTGCAATCGCTGGAATCCCGCTATCCACTCTGACTGGTGTGTACACTGCTTGGCTTTTTCAACAAGCAAAGGCTCACTCATGGGCTCAAGATAGTCTCCTACCGCTCAAATTTTTGATTGAGACTGTAATAATCGGTTCAGCAGTATTGGCAATCATTGTCTTACCTCAGCCAGTAGTTTTGATTGGTTCAGCAATTGTGCTAGGGGCAGCATTTGTTCATGGTAAAGATGTGGTTCAAAAACCACAGTTGGTGACTCTTTCTTGAGGTGTTAAAATGGTGTTGAAAAGGTCAATCATCGAACGTCTCGCTGAGACAATTCGCTTAATTCCAAAAATACCTGAGAGGGAAATGGCAACAGGGGCAGAATCACCGCTTCGTCACTATCCAGATCCTAGTAATTGGCATGACCACATTGAACTTGATGCAAATGCATGGCCGAAGAGAGTTGAGAGAAATTACTCGTTAGTCCCAACAACCTGCTTCAATTGTGAATCTGCTTGCGGATTACTTGCATACGTTGACAAAGATTCTGGCCAAGTTGCAAAATTTGAGGGCAATCCGCATCACCCAGGTAGTCGCGGTAGAAACTGTGCAAAAGGGCCTGCAACAATCAATCAGATTCAGGATACTGAGAGAATTCTAAATCCAATGCGTCGCAAAGGCGCTAGAGGTTCAGGTGATTGGGAAGAGATATCATGGGAAGAAGCACTTGACGAAATCTCATCAAAAATCCGTGCTTCATTGAAGACCGGTGCTAAAGACAGAGTAGTTTACCACGTTGGTAGGCCAGGTCATGAAGGATACGCTAATCGTGTACTCAAAGCATGGGGTGTTGATGGCCACAATAGCCACACAAATATTTGCTCAGCAGGGGCGCGCACAGGGTACGCATTATGGCACAAGCACGACAGACCAAGTCCTGACCACGCTAATGCGAAGGTGATTCTCCTCACCTCATCACACTTGGAAACAGGTCATTACTTCAACCCGCACGCGCAACGTATTCTCGAGGGTATGATGGATGGCGCTAAGCTAATCGTCATTGATCCAAGATTATCTAACACTGCAGCAATGGCTGATCATTGGGTACCAACATGGCCCGGTTCAGAGCCAGCGCTTTTCCTTGCTTGGGCTAAGATGATACTTGACAAGGGCACTTATGACCGAGAATTCCTTGAAAACTGGGTTAATTGGGAAATGTGGTTAGAGGCGGATCACCCCGATAAACCACGTACATTCGAGAGTTTTATTGAACTCATGAAGGTAGAGTATGCTGAATACACTCCAGAATTTGCAGCTGAAGAGTGTAAGATTCCTGTCGAACAGGTGATTGAAGTTGGCGAAATTGTTGCTGAGGCTGGTAACGCCCTGTCGGCTCACGTTTGGCGCTCAGCAAGTATTGGAAATCTTGGTGGGTGGCAAGTTAGTAGAACTCTACATTTCCTCAATGTATTGACCGGTTCAGTCGGTACAGTTGGTGGCACTGCTCCTAATTCATGGGCTAAGTACAAGCCAACTTTGTTTGATGAGCCTCCTGAGCCCGATGGTTGGAATGAGTTGCATTTCCCTCCTGAATACACATTGGCTCATTATGAGATGAGCCACATATTACCACATATGGTGAAAGAAGGAAGGGGTGAGATGGATGTCTATTTCACTCGCGTATTCAACCCTGTATGGACATATCCAGATGGATTCTCTTGGATGGAAATGTTGCAGAACGAAGAATCAATCGGCTGCCATATTGCGTTGACACCAACTTGGAATGAAACTGCATTTTTGGCGGATTACGTGCTCCCAATGGGCCATTCTTCAGAAAGACATGACATCAATTCATATGCGACACAAGCAGGTAAATGGGTTGCATTCAGGCAACCTGTTCTGCGTGAGTTTGCAAGGAGAGAGGGTAAGGAAGTTGATTTTACTCACGAAGTAAACCCTGGCTCAGTGTGGGAAGAAGATGAATTTTGGATTGAACTTTCATGGCGAATTGACGATGGCACTATGGGTATTCGTGAGCATTTCATGAGTCCTTACCGTGAAGGCGAGAAAATCACTGTGGATGAGTATTATCAATACACCTTTGAGCATGTACCTGGACTTCCAGAGGCTGCCGAGAAAGAGGGTCTAACTGCACTTGATTACATGAGAAAGCATGGCGCATTCTTGATTGAACCTTCTGTTTACAATGTACATGAGGAAGAAGGATGGCCAACTCCAAGTGGGAAACAGGAGTTTTACTCTGAGACAATGATTGAGTTTGGATATCCAGAGCATTCAATCCCTCACTACCGAATCAATAGTCATGTTCACCCCTCAAAATTGCAGGAAGATAATGCATACTGCCTTCTGCCAAATTTCCGCTTGCCACAACATATCCATTCCCGTTCAGCCAACGCAAAATGGTTGACTGAAATCGCTCACAAGAATCCAATTTGGATACACCCTAAGGATGCAGCGAAATTAGGAGTTTCAGAAGGTGAATTGTTGAAAATCAAGACTGAAATAGGTTGGTTCGTAGACAAAGTTTGGGTTACTGAATCAATCAAACCTGGGGTGGTTGCATGTTCTCATCATATTGGGAGATGGCGTAGAAAACAAGACCGCGGCAATAGATTCCTATCCAATACGGTTGAAATCAAGGATATCGGAGACGGCAAGATGAGAATGCGAACCATAGAAGGGATTCGCCCTTGGAAGTCTAAAGATAGGGATACAAATCGTATTTGGTGGCGGGATGGTGGAGTTCACCAAAATATCACCCACGCAGTTCAACCTGACCCAATTAGCGGAGCACATTGCTGGCTCCAGAAGGTTTGGCTTTCAAAGCCAGATGATGGAGAAGAGTATGGTGATGTTGAAGTTGATATGAAAAAATCAATGGCCCATTACAAGAAATGGAATGATTGGGCCAAAGAAAGGGAAACACACCCCCGCGGTGAGCGTAGGCCACTATGGATGAAACGCCCATTGGGGCCACGAAAAGAACATTGGTTCATTACTGAAGAATGATTTTGGGAATTGAATATTAATCCTGAACCGCTATTTTTCCCCATGAGGTTTTATTCCAACCAATTTCATGTAAATAATAGAACAACATTTTCAGCGGGAATTCAATAACAATGAATTTCCCTGCAGTTTCTACTTCGCCTGTTAGGGCAAAAGTTACTGCTGCTCCGGTTAGTGTTGCAATAATTCTCCAAAGAAATGTTTTAGCAAATAACCTACTTGTCGTATAACCGCTCATGACTCTCCGCTAAGTATACGGTCTATGCACTTTGTGTAT
>JAQXFA010000055.1 GCA_029250565.1 Candidatus Thalassarchaeaceae archaeon | reverse complement strand
TATTTTTGAGAATAATATGTTGTTCGAATGACACGCATATCTGAATAAAAAATCCAATTAAAAAATAGATTTTCCAATTGGATTATTATATGAAACAAGACCTTGTTTTGGAAACAAAAATACATGCGTGCTTACAGCATAAATTGATGAGCGTATTCCTCCTCCCGAAAACATGCAAGGCCCGTTGTTGGATTTGTTAGATGAAATTCGGATGAATTCTGGGCCACGACAAACCATTGGTTTAATGGACACAGTTATCACTAGTTTTTCAGCATCGGATCAGAATCTAGTAGACGCCATTTCAGAAGCATCAAAAAATCATAAAGAATACTCAGCGCATTTAGGTCCTGAATTGTTAATGATGGATGAATCAGAACTAATCCGAACATTACAATCTGATTTCATTAATTTCTATCCTGCTGCAACCGTTAATCCATATGTTGCAATAGCTGCACGTGGCCCTTGGATAATCACTTCTCATGGGGCAGTTCTGCACGACAATGGAGGGTATGGAATGCTTGGAAGTGGGCACGGTCCTGAAAATGTAATTAATGCGATGTCAAAAAATTGGGTAATGGCAAATGTGATGACGGCTTCATTTAGCCAGAAAAAGTTAGCAGATGCATTGCGTAGGGAGGTCGGACATTCTCGCGGTGCTTGCCCTTTTTCAAAATTCATCTGCGTTAATAGTGGGTCAGAATCAGTAACACTAGGTATGCGAATTGCTGATGTCAATTCCAATAATATGACAGGTCCAGGTGGCCGTCATGAAGGAAAACCGATAAAGATAATTGCGCTTAAGCAAGGATTCCATGGGAGAACACAACGACCAGCATCAATCTCAGATTCTTGTAAAAAAGGATACATAGATAATCTTGCAACTTTCCGTGAACGTGATAATATCATCATCGTTGAACCCAATAATGTTGGGGATTTGCAGTCAGCATTTTCAAGAGCAGAGAAAGAGAACTTTTTCATTGAATTGCTCGCCTTAGAACCAGTACAAGGAGAAGGATCCCCCGGCCAATCTGTAACTCGCGAATTTTATGATGAAGCTAGGCGGTTAACTTCTGAACATGGAAGTATGTTGTTAGTTGATTCCATACAGGCTGGGTTTCGTGGTAAAGGGTGCCTTTCAATTGTTGATTATCCTGGATTCCAATCCGCTGAAGCACCTGACTTAGAGACTTGGTCAAAAGCACTCAATGCAGGACAATATCCTCTTTCTGTTGTTGGATTATCTGAACGTGCTGCGGAATTGTATGTTGTTGGAATCTATGGGAATACCATGACTACTAACCCTCGTGCTCTCGAAACAGCAATAGAAGTACTCAGTAAGATAACTCCTGAATTACGTGCTAACATTGTTGGGAAGGGAGATGAATTTCTCTCAAAACTTGAAGAATTACAGAAAGAATTCCCTAATGAAATCACTTTGGTTCAAGGTTCAGGTTTACTTCTTTGCGCAGAACTTGATCCAAAAACTCTCCCTGTTGTTGGCTTTGATTGTGTTGAAGAGTGGTGCAGATTGAATGGCCTTGGAGTTATTCATGGTGGAAAGAATGCACTACGTTTCACTCCTCATTTTGGCATAACTTCTGATGAGATAGATTTGGTAATAGATTTGGTCAGATGTTGTTTGATTGAATTTACTGTGGGTCACATGAGTTCGGTTACAAAAAGAGGTTCAAATCCTCAATAAGATGTAATGCAAATTAGAATGTGTCAAAAGTACATGAAGGTGGGACGATGCCAAATATGGTTACTCTTCAAGGAGAAGAGGATGGTTTCTTTTTGTCATTAAAAGAGAGACTTGAGAGAATAGATATCAATACAGATTCCCCCGATGGTGTCCACATCGTATGCTGGCATTCAGGTCCAGCAGTAGATTGTGATTTAGTAATCCGCCCCTCAACAAGTGATCCATATCCTTGTGAGGTTCATTGTGAATTGGTGCTGCATGACTTGTACATACCTAGTGGCTCTGGGGAGTGGGGGCCAAAGGAAATAGAACACCAAATTTTGTGGTTGAACAACCCTGTTGGGGAAAGCCCTCAAGGTGATGCAAGGTACTGGATTCATGTCCGCGATGTAGTTGATATGATTTCGGTATTATTTGCTAATATGCCAAATGGCGTGATTGATGTTAGTGGCAGGCGTTGCTGGAGCCATGAAGCGATGTCAAGTGAATTAGAGATGCTTTTCAAAAGAGTAAAAGCAGCGGAATCAAAGACTTTTCAATTAGACAATTTGAAAATTTTTGAGCCTAATACAGAGCCAATGGTTTCACCACCTAGGCCTAACCTTGGCCCACTTCATACCGCTTGCCAAAAGGCTGGATTAAACGGATGGCACCCTTTAGTCCCATTTAGAATCGGTTTGATGGAAAGCATTGCTCATCAATTGTCGTAGTGCAATTTAGTAGGTTTATTCATCTGCAAAGAGGCTCGCACCTAACAGTGGTAACAGTAAGGAAGCATCTCCTTCAACTACAATTTGAGGTGCATCAGCACGAATTTTCCCCCAACTTATTGCTTCTTTGAGTCTTGCTCCTGATAATGAACCATCATGTTCCGATGCGGTAGTAATTTGCACTGCAGAATCCAAACCTCCTCGATATTGATTCCACCAGATAACATGGTGTTTTGAGATACCACCACCAACCATCAAAGCGTGTGATGAATCTGTGGTCCAAATCAAGTCTGAGAGAATTTGCTGATCTTCTAATAAATCAAGATTGAAGTCTCTTGCTTTTTGTCGGTGCATGAATAATTGAGCCCCGATAGAACCATCGTATATCCCTGGGATAACAATCGGAATCCTATGTTTAGCAGCCCAATGGAGCAAACTGGATTCATCATCAATCCTGTCACCCAAAGCCCAACATAATTCTACACTACCGAATCCTTGCCATGGATTTTCAGGATTTGCTGAGCGCCTCTCATCGTCAATTTCTTGTAATATTGGCATTACAATTTTTTCAATGACATCACCATAACTAGCATTCGGGACAATCACGTTTCCAAGTCGATTCAAACCTTGTTCACCTAGTTCAACATCATCTAATTCAAATGCACCATGATAGTAATCACTGAAACTACGAGCGATGTCATGGTCAAGTGTTCCACAAGTTGTGACAACTACATTGAAGCGCTTTCTTTTCAAAGCTTCAACGAAGAATCCACGTGTTCCGGTAGCACATAGGCAGGCTGGAAAAGAAAGCCAGTTCAATTGGCTAGACCCATCTTTACCCAATGAATCATCAAATTGCTGAAACATATCCTTTAGAATGTCGCGTGCTAGGGCGAGTTTAGTTGCTGTAAAACCACCAGCAGTAGCCATCTGGTCCAATAGTTTTGAGGAATTTCCAGCGGTGGAAAATTTGTAATCAACCACTGGCAAATCAAAGTCGTCTTGGTTTACCATGACATCACCCGACAAGCCGCCTCAAAATGAATACAGCGGTTATTCACAAAGCCTCTCAATTTCCTTTATCACTTCATTTGCCACATCAATTCCAGTCGCTCTTTCAATCCCCTCAAGCCCCGGAGATGAATTTACTTCCATCAACAATGGGCCGCGACTCGACTCTAGCAAATCTACTCCACCGAATTGGATGTTAAGGGATTTACAAGCATCAATACATATTCTCTCAATATCAGCTTCAAGTTCTAGTTGATCACCAGTGCCACCTCGATGGATATTACTACGGAAATCATCACCCTTTCCAGTTCTCCTCATTGCGGCTACTACTTTATCGCCAACTACGATTGCTCTGATGTCGGTGCCTTCAGATTCTGCGATGTATTCTTGAACAATTATTGGTTGATGTAATCTCGCAAGGACATCAATTACTGACTCAGCGCTTGCAACGGTATCACAACGCATTACTCCAATTCCTTGAGTCCCCTCTAATAATTTCAGAACCACGGGGGGTCCACCGACTGTTTTGATGCAGGGGTGTAAATCAGCCGCTCCTCTTGCGTATGCTGTTCTAGGCATTGGTAATTCAACTGCGGCGAAACGCTGTAGCGCACGCAATTTATCTCTGCTTGCTGCAATACCATTGCTTGGATTAAGGACAGGAACCCCAGCAGCTTGGAATTGTCTGAGTATTGTTAATCCGTGGCGAGTGATTGAAGCCCCAATCCTAGGTACAATGCAATCCATTGGCTGAACAATTTTGTCACCATTGTAGAGTACAGTTGCCCCATCTGGCGATAAGTCAATTGTACATCTAGTTGGATTGAGATAACTAACACCATGCCCTGCTCGTCGGGCAGCAGCCGCTAGTCTAGTAGTGCTGTATAGTTCAGGGCCTTGTGTCATGATGACTATCTCGAGTCTCCGCCCCATAACCCCCCTTGAGAGGCTCATTGTTTTCAAATTGACCGATTTGGGTTATCCATTATTTTCCAATTGGAAAATTCGATCTCTCAATTGCGCAGCCTTCTCAAATTCAAGTCTAGTTGCTGCCAATTTCATCTGTTTTCTTAGTCTATCAAGTAGCCGTTCAAGATCATCAGTCACCACAGTATCATCAACTGTTGTGATAGTCCCATCTTCTTCCAAAATTGAAGATGCAACGCTTACCCACGAAGGTTGGCTAACATTACTAACAGATTCTCCATCAGAGCTCCAACCATCTGTACCAAGATCAAATCGTTTTGCTAAATCTCTCTCATCTTTGATTTTTCCACTTTGGCCTGTAGTTCCACCAACAAATCTCTTACCACCACTACTACCTGTACCAGCAGTTCCTGCAAGCAGTTCCTCTGCTTCAATACCCATAGTTGGTAAATCTTTGACAATAGTTCTTGGAACAATATCATTTTTAACATTGAATTCTTCCTGTCGTTTCCGTCTTTCAACGGTTTGTAAAATTGATGTACTCATTGCATCAGACATTGAATCTGCATACAACAATACTCTGCCATTTTCATTACGTGAAGCCCGGCCAATGGTTTGTAGAAGGGAACGCTCATTACGTAAGAATCCTTGACGGTCAGCATCAAATATTGCTACTAACGAAACCTCTGGGATGTCAAGCCCTTCCCGCAACAAATTAATTCCTACAATCACATCAATGTGCCCAATTCGTAAAGCCTTAATGATTTCAGACCTCTCAATAGTGTCGATTTCAGAATGAAGGTAATGCGCTTTTACTCCCATTTTTTGTAAATAATTGGAAACTTCTTCAGCGAATTTAATAGTCAAAACTGTAACTAATATGCGCTCACCATTGGATACACATTTGTTAATCTCATCAAGCAAATCTTGGACCTGCCCTTCTGTAGGGCGAACTTCAATTTCTGGGTCAAGCAACCCAGTGGGACGGATTTCCATACGCACAACCCCCTCAATTTTTTCAAGGGATTTTAGAATACTAGGTGTCTTTTTTGGTTTTTGCATTTCAGGTTCAACAACTCCGCCGCCCCCTGGTACATGGAGTAATTCTTTGGGGACATTTTGCCCAGTTATTTCAGCAAGGTGTCGCAGTTCCCTTTCACCTGGTGTTGCTGAGACGTACAACATTTGTGGAACAAGATTTTGAAATTCATCTATGCGTAAGGGTCTGTTGTCTGCAGCAGAAGGTAATCTGAAGCCGTGTTCAATCAAGGACATTTTTCGCGAATGATCACCAGCGTACATTCCTTTTAATTGTGGTAATGTCACATGGCTTTCATCCATGATTACAAGGAATTTTTCAGGAGACCCATGAAATTGTTTAGCAGTAGCCGCGAAGAAATCAAGCAAGCAGAATGGCCTTTCCCCATAGGTCCTACCATCAAAATGCATGGAATAATTTTCAATGGCTTTACAGTGCCCTGTTTCTCTGAGCATTTCTAATTCAAAAGTAGTCCTAGTTTCAAGCCGGTGGGCTTCCATCTCTTTGCCATCTTTCTGCAGTTCATGAGTTCTCTCAGACAACTCAAATTCAATATCTTCCAATGCCTGTGCGAATCTCTCCGGGCTAGTCATGAAAAATTCTTTTGGATGAATCCAAGCCTCTTCTAACTCATCAAGAGGCTCCCATGAAACAGCTTCACATACCTGAATTCTAGTAACTCCATCAAAGTCGAAACGAATACGAAGTGGATCATCTCGACTTGGCATCCAAACATCAACAACCTCGCCACGGCAACGAATTTCCCCTCTGGAAATTTCACCGGTTATGCGTTGATACTGCAATTCAACTAATTGCTTGACTAAATCAAGCGGTTCAATCTTTTGGCCGACATATATTCTTGCATGTTGTTTTAGGAATGTTTCAGGTGGATTAAGTCCGTAAATCGAAGAGACCGTACCAATGGTAATGACATCAGGTCGTGAGACAAGGGAAGCCACTGTCGCGAATCTTTCTTGTTCTATTCGTTCATTCATCTGCAATTCTTTATCGATGTATAAGTCACGTTTTGGTAGATATGCTTCAGGTTGATAATAGTCGTAGT
>JAQXFA010000054.1 GCA_029250565.1 Candidatus Thalassarchaeaceae archaeon | reverse complement strand
AGTATGCATAGAGTAATTTCGCGCCATGACGGATGATTCCACCCCATTCTTGATTGGCTCCCGGCAAGAATCCTGGGACATCAACCAGGGTTAGTAGCGGTATGTTAAACGCATCACAGAAGCGAATGAATCTAGCTGCCTTCACCGATGCATCAATGTCGAGACATCCTGCAAGGTTCTTTGGCTGATTACCAACAATTCCAACAGTATTTCCATCTAGTCTGCCATATCCGATAACGATATTGGGGGCGAAATCTGCTTGAACTTCTAAGAATGCACCATCATCTACAATTTCACTTATCACATCAATTACATCATACGGTTTTTGAGAATCTTCAGGGACAATATTTTGTAAATTTTCACATTCACGGGAAGGCGGATCTTTTGTGGGTTTGACTGGTGTAGTTTCGAGGTTATTTTGTGGCAGATGTGATACTAGGTTCCTAGTCAATTCTAGTGCATCTTCATCATCTGATGCTGTGAAGTGAGTTACTCCTGAAAGCGAGGCATGCGTTGAAGCACCACCTAATTCTTCGAAACTAACTTCTTCATTAGTGACGGTTTTGATTACTTCTGGTCCGGTGATGAACATGTGGGCTGTTTTGTCTACCATGACTACAAAATCAGTGATTGCGGGGCTGTATACTGCACCACCTGCACAAGGTCCCATGATTATACTAATTTGAGGGATGATGCCACTTGCTCTAACATTACGGAAGAAAATTTCAGCGTATGATCCTAAACTTGCAACACCTTCCTGAATTCTAGCGCCACCACTATCGTTGAGTCCAATTACTGGGGCGCCGGTTTTCATTGCCATATCAAGAACTTTGCAAATCTTTAGCCCGTGCATTTCTCCAAGACTACCGCCATAAACCGTGAAATCTTGGGCAAAACAGAATACTGCTCGTCCGTCAATTAATCCGTGTCCTGTGACAACACCATCACCAGGGATCACATTTTGGTCCATTCCGAAGTCACGGCATCGGTGCTCAACTAGTGAATCAATTTCTTGAAATGAGCCTTCATCTAGTAACATTTCCAATCTTTCACGTGCTGTCAACTTACCCTTTGCGTGCTGGGCATCAACTCTCTGAGCCCCTCCACCTGCGGCCGCAATTGCCTTGCGTTTGCGCAAATCATCAAGTCTTTCCTCAGTCGACTCCATCCCGCTCAACTCGCAGGTGACCACGCTAGCCAATAGACTATGCGGAAAATTGGAGGGAATTTGACTGCTCATAAAAGGAGATACGACCAATTGAAAGGGTGACGCCATTTCCACGAGGTTGAGGGTAGCCATGCGTATTGTGATTGCCAAACCGGGGTTGGATGGTCATGACCGTGGTGCAAAGGTTGTGGCGCGGGCTTTGCGTGATGCAGGACATGAGGTGATTTACACCGGATTACGAAGAACACCTGAACAAATTGTTAGGACAGTTCTTGATGAAGATGCTGACATGTTAGGACTTTCCTCATTATCGGGGGCACACGCGTTTCTTTTCCCTAGAGTTTGCCAACTGTTGGTGGAAGCAGGTTGTAGTGACGTAACTGTTTTTGGTGGCGGAATAATTCCTCTAGATGAGCGTTCGCTTCTATTTGATTCCGGGATGAGAGCGATATTTGGTCCGGGGACAAAAATGCATGAGATGTCAGATTTTGTAGACGCAGTAATTACCCGCGTCTCGTCAAATCAACCCGTTGGGGTTGGTGAAGGCGGGGATTGGGTCTGGTCTAGCGGAGAGTGAACGTTTGCCAAAAACAATTTTTGAACAAGCGGTTTCAGGAAATCGAAGAAGTTTGGCAAAGTTGCTAACTGCTGTCGAAAATGGTGAAGTCAGTCATGATTTACTTGGCCTTTCAACACGTGCAGTAGATGGTTCAGTAATCGGTGTAACTGGTGCCCCTGGGGTAGGTAAGAGTTGTCTCATTGAGAGATTACTAAGCACATGGACATCTAATGGATTAAAGGTCGCTGTTATTGCAGTAGATCCGTCATCACCATTGACGGGTGGCGCACTTTTAGGAGACCGGGTGAGAATGGAATCTGCTGATAATAATCCAAATGTCTTTGTTCGTTCTTTTGCTACTAGAAATCAACCAGGTGGTATGCCTAATGCAGTGGTTCTAGCAGCCGATGTGATGCGACAATGTGGTTATGACATAGTCTTGATTGAGACTGTAGGGGCTGGACAATCTGAAATTCGTGTAGTGTCAGTTGCCGATAGAATAGTTCTAGTTGAAGCCCCACTAAGGGGTGATGAAGTTCAAGCTGAAAAAGCCGGAGTGATGGAACTTGCTGATATGATAGTGGTGAATAAATCTGATTTGGATGGTTCTGAACGGGCTGCGGCCAACATTATGTCAGCACTTGAGTTGACTAGTAATCCCACTCCTGTCTTACTTACATCAGCTAAAAATTCTGTTGGAATTGAAGATTTAGCCACCCTATTGAGAACACTTCCTGCAAAATCAGGTGCAGAATTAGCACGGGCACGTGAACGATTATTGACTGCATGGGATAACGCACTTCTCTCACGTGAGGACATAAACGAGGTTCTGGATGGTCTCGCGGGTTCAGAAAATTCAGCACAAGAGTGGGTTGATAAAAATCTGAGGTGGTAAACATGGAAGAAGGAATCGTTCTGAGTGAAGAATCATATGAAGCAGACCATGTTAAACACAGTGTAGGTGGTTTTTCCGGCCATCTTTTACGTAGAATAACTCATGTTTCACTTGCGATAATCCCTTGGCTCTACTATTGGTATGGTGAAGAAATTGCTGGTAAAGTAGGAACTACTGCCCAAAATTTCGTTTTCATCGTATTGGGGGTTATTATCGTAGCAGAATTAATTCGCCTAAAAATTGGATTTACAATTTTTGGTCAACGCGCCTATGAAGCAAACCAATTGAGTGCACTTTTCTGGGGTGCTGTTTCAGTTGTATTAGCACTTGCTTTTTCACCGCTTATAGGAGTCATGGGAGCGGCATTTGGCGCACCTTTGGTGCTTGGATTAGCATTTGGTGACCCTGTTATGGGTGAAGTACGACGTGCAGGTAAAGATCCAAAATTTGTTGCTATCGGGGGTCTCATCACGGTCTATGCCGTGTGGCTGGTATCTTGGAATTGTTTAGATACGCCGCTTCTTTTTGCAATACTAATTCCACCAATTCAGGTTGCGTCTGAATGGCCTCGTTTACGTTGGATTGACGATAATGGCACCATGATTCTCATTCCATTATTGGTCATCTTATTGTTATCCACATTAGGTCTGTGAATTTTAACAGAGCTATTTCCAAGGATTAACTCATAGGCTAAAAGAAAGATGGATTTGGGTTATGGTTAAAATCCGAATCCACTTCGACAGCAATATGAGTGACGAGATATTGCAAGATGATGCCCCCTCGCAGAGCCTGTATGTCTTTGTTTACGCAGTTTCTCTCATCGCAACATTGGTTATCGGCATCATTTACTGGTGAGATGAATCATTATTCCCCGACACAGTCTTTTAGCGGGTGAATTGCCGGATTGATACGAATGTGCGGTATAACGGCTATTCTTGGTGATGGGGATACATCACTAACTCGTGAGATGGCCGACCTGTTATCTCATCGAGGACCTGATGGGATTCGGGTTTGGGGGGACGAAGTTTGTTCTCTAGGTCACTCTCGTCTATCTATTGTTGACTTATTGGGTTCAGACCAACCGATGGGTTCTGAACATGGTTGCTGGTTGGTACAAAATGGTGAAATCTATAATTTCCGTAGTTTAAGGAAGAAATACTCTGGTTATAATTGGCGTACAAAAGGAGATGGAGAGGTAATTCTTGCTGCCCATGGATCCGCATTTCACCTTAATTCTAGTATTTCTTCACCAGCCGGACCATCTCGCTCATCACTCTCTGGGTATTTGAGGAGAACTTCAAGGGCTTCTGATCCTAGCAATCCAGCAACTGCGCATGTTGAATGGGTAAGCCAGTTGGATGGAATATGGGGATTTGCTTTATGGGATTCTAAGCGCCAAGAATTGATTCTTTGTCGTGACCCATTGGGGGTAAAACCTCTATTGCGAACATTGACACCTTCAGGAGAACTTCTTGTGGCAAGTGAAGTAAAGGCATTCCGAGCACACCCTGATTATGTTTCGAAAATTGATGAGAATGCAATGTTAGCGAGACTTGCATTTGAATATCCACTTGATGAAACTACTTTGTTTGAGGGCGTTTCTCAAGTAGCTCCTGCAACTATTGAGACTTGGTCTCTAGATTCTGAGGGGCGGGCAACACTTACAGGGGTTGCAACTTACTCTACTGAGATAATTGTTCCAGGGGATACATGGAACCCTGAGTTAGATGCGCCTGCTCTACTTGAGAGCCTGTGCAGTAGTATAGGGGACCGATTGATGTCTGATGTCCCACTTGGAATTATTCTATCCGGTGGTTTGGATTCAAGCATGGTGGCCGGCCTTGCCCACAAGGCATCAGCACAAACAGGGCAACCGGTTCCTGAATGTTGGACCGTTGCAGAGGATGAGGATAATCCTGATTTCCGTGCTGCTGAAGCTGTTTGTTCTGCCCTTGACCTAGAGCACCACACATCAACATTGGAGGATGATTGCTTTTGGCGTACATTACCTTCATTGAGTTGGCATGGCGAAGACCTTGATATTTCAGTTCTATTTTTCCAGCCACTTTTTGAGAAAATGTCATCCTCTTCCGAAAGTTCTGGTTGTTCGTTTCCAGATTTTACTTCTTCGGTTTCTTTGGGTTCTTCCTCCTCTGAAAGTTCTGGTTGTTTGTTTCCAGATTTTACTTCTTCTTCCTCTAAAATTTCTTCTTCGGATTCTTCTTCTTCGGATTCTTCATTAGAATTAGAAAATATTGGTTGACTATTACCTTCTTCATCACTCTCATTTGAAAACTCTGGTTCATTATTACCTTCTTGATTACTATTATTTGCACCCCCTATCTGATCGGCAATATTAAATTCAAAATTTTCATTTTCAAAATCTTCTAATGTATAGGTTTCCATAAATATAAAATAT
>JAQXFA010000053.1 GCA_029250565.1 Candidatus Thalassarchaeaceae archaeon | reverse complement strand
CTGATTACAGCGAGGTGTTGATCTGAGGTCTGCACACCCCAACGTCCACTACCCTTCATCAATTGAATGAACTCTCGCCAATTTGCTCAAGAATTCTCTCAAGTAATCTTAGAAGTCCTCTGAGGGTAACCTCACTAACACCTGCAACTGCACATACATCTGCCTGAGTTCTTGCATTGCCTCTCATTTGTGCTGACTTGTAGATAATTACCCCTGCGACTCCGCTTGGCTTCTTACCTTGCCACTCTAATGAGCCTCCAACACGGTCCCAAAGACTGTTGGCAGCACCAAGAACTTGAGGTGGTAGCCCCAAATCACTTGTGAATTTGTCAAGATACTCTTCTGGCCCAGTAATTCTGTGAGCACCTAATTCTCGTGAAACAAGTCGGATAGTTCTCTTCAGCTCTTTGAGTTTCATTTCATCTTCCATGTCAAATGCTTCTGCAATATCCTCAACTCTTCTAGGAATCCCTGCTTCTCTTGCAGCTAGATAAACACATGCTGCAGCAACTCCTTGGATGCTTCGGCCTGTAACTAAGCCCTTTTCAGCAGATTTACGATAGAATGCTGCGGCTTGTTCTCGATGCTGTTTACCCAGTCCTGACCTATCTCTAATGAATTGCATTGCTTTAACGAGATTTCGAGACCGGCTACTTCGGGTCTTTGACCTATCATCAATAACAGCTCGTCTTCGCCAATCTCTCAATGCTTTGCCAGAAATACCATGGATTTTTGCACGGGACCCCATTAGGTCACTCCTGCTTATGCTAGTGTTTAATCCCTTATCAGATAATGTAAGAGTTGGTGGAGCACCAACTCTTGATCTATCTGGGCCTTCACCGTGATTTACCCATTCTGCCCCTGGGTCAATGACATCTTTCTCAACTACTAACCCACAGGATTGACAGACAACTTCACCTCGAACAGAATCTAAATCCCATTCAATTGCACCACACTCTTCACAAGGACCCTCATGACCCTCAATTTTTCTTACCTGTGAGGGGCGCTTTGCAGAACCGATAACATTCCTGTTTGAGAATGCCCGCTTCTTAATTTCATTAACTTTTTTCTGTTCAATTTCTGCTTTTGTTTTATCTGACATACTTTACAACCCCGAGTTACATAGTTAGTTGTTGCTCGCAGTATATAAACCTGTGGTATAGAATGTGCGTTCATTTACTTTACGCACGCGCTCTGAACACAATTTTTGGGCCCCAACACCGATGTTAACCACCTGACACTATTTGAACGATGCAACTACCCTGAAAACACTGCTAATACCATGGGATATCCCACCACAAAATTTTGATTTTGACCTCGTTATTAGCTACTATATCGCAAATAATAACCAGACTATAAAAACTAAGATTTCAATAATTATTTGAGACCATTTAGCATAATTCTTTGTGGGCAAGTTCATGGGGCTCTCGCGCTCCGGTTCACCCCGATGCCTGCATCAGTAGTACTGGGTGCTCAATGGGGAGACGAAGGAAAAGGTAAGTTGGTCGACCAACTTGCCCAGGAATCAAACTGGGTTGCTAGATTCCAAGGAGGTAACAATGCCGGACATACTATTGTCCTTGGTGACCAAGTTCTCAAACTTCACCAACTACCATCAGGCCTAACCAATCCAGACTGTCAATTAGTACTTGGAGCAGGTATGGTCATCGATCCTTGGGTTTTGGAAGAGGAACTCAACAAGTGGAAGGAATCGTCTGGGGAATCCCCCGAAGGAAAGCGCCTTTGGATATCCGAGAGAGCTCATGTCAACCTACCATTCCACCGCCTTTACGATGGCGCAGATGTCAAGATTGGAACAACAGGCAGAGGTATTGGGCCTACATACCGAGATAAGATTGAGCGAGTTGGCGTGCGATTCTGCGATATTGAACATCGCCGCACGGATGACGAATGGCTACAAGAAAATGCAGGCAGAATGACATCCCAATTGACTGCACATGGGGTGTCAGGATCAATTTCAGCCTCGGACCTGAAAGAATCTCTTGATTGGGTAGCAGCAAGATTCGGAAATGCAATCAAACCTACTGGATTGATGCTTGACTTGGCTCTACGTCAAGGTGAAAATGTTCTACTTGAAGGGGCCCAGGGATGTTTGCTTGACATTGACCATGGCACCTATCCATTTGTCACTTCTTCAGTAACAAGCCGTGCTAATGCAACCCACGGCGTTGGGATACATCCCGGCCACATTGGCGAAGTTTATGGCGTGGTAAAAGCCTACACAACTAGGGTTGGTCACGGACCATTCCCTGGTGAATTGTTTGATGATGTGGGTGCTTACATGGGGAAGATGGGTCACGAATTTGGCACCACTACCGGGCGACCTAGAAGGTGTGGATGGCTAGATTTAGTGGTTCTTAGGCACGCACAAAGGCTGAATGGTTTCACACAACTTACCTTGACAAAACTTGACGTTTTGGGCGGACTAGATGAGTTAGAAATTGTAGTAGGATATGACTTAGATGGGCAATTCTTGAGTGAAATGCCCGTATGTTCAGAAGATATGGCGAAAGTCAAGATCGTTACTGAAAAAGTACCGGGATTCCCTCATATAGAGATGGATGAGTGGTTAGAAATGGCTCGCGACGCAAATGAAAATGGCAAAGGATACTCTGCTCTTCCTGATGGTGCTCGCGAATATGTTGAGAAAGTTGAGGCGATGTTAGGAGTTCCAATTTCGTCAGTTGGTGTAGGACCTGATAGAGAAGCAACAATCTACAAAGTTTGAGCGTTAGAATAAAGCGGAATGACCGAGAGGCGATAATATGGCAGGCAGACCTCACAAGCGGAGAATCCCCCGACCAAAGGGTGGAAAACCGAAGCATTCTCGTTCCTCAGCAGCTATAGACCCAGAAGTTCCTTGCCATGTCCCTAAGTGTACTGAATTCGCTGATACCGCACTAGGAGGGCGTTCAATTGCTTTTGATAACGCAGTTGATGTGTGGGATAATATTCCTGAAGGACCTAGGCGTGTGAAGGTCTGCAGAACCCACTACAAAGAGTGGAAGAAGTCAAAGAAAGATGACGAAACAGAATGGTCCTAGAATTGTTCTAGGTAATCCTAAAACAAATTGAGACTTATGAAAATATTCAAAGAAATGAATGACGATGTCTGAAATCAGATTCGGCGTTCTTTGTTTTTGAGGCGTAGTCCTTTGTAACTACACTTGCGGCACTTTGTTGCTTTGAGGCCGTTACGAGCATTGCATTTCATGCAAACACGCACTTCAAGCAGACGCTTCTCTGCCTCTGGGAACCTTGCCATTGAGGCGGCCGACTTGCTCCCGATATATAAGCCCAAACCCCCTGCCTGTAAATGTCTCCCATGCGAGTAGTAAGGCTCCCAGGCATCCATCACGATGCATCTTGCACCATCGTTTCGGGTGACAATGAGACCGTTGTGATTGACCCTGGGACATCTTGGTATCAAGCAAATGTGGTTGAACGAATCGAATCTAAGCTAGATGATGCCCCTAAAGTTAGCAAAATTTTTCTCACTCACCGCCATTATGACACTGCTGGAGCGGCTCGGCATCTTGCCGACCACTGGGGTGCTTCTGTCCACACCCATGATGCCGCCTCTGGTGCATTGGCTAGTGGTGATATGTTCACCACATGGGCATCTCGTTTCAATTCCGATATGCCGCCAGTTGATGTGAATCCATTTGATGAAGGTGATGTTTTTGATTTGGGGGGTGGAACTATTGAAATCATCCACACACCGGGTCATACCTCAGACTCGTGTTGCTTTTGGATTGAAAGTGAGGGGATTCTAATTACTGGAGATTTAATTCCTAAGAAGGGACATATCTCAAGATGGGACTTACCAACAGGATGTTTGCCGGATCTACTGGATAGTATTGAGTACCTGCTCAAAATGGAAATCAAACAGTTAGTTCCTGGCCATGGTGAAACTATTGTTGGTGATGCAGCGGTGTTGGCGGAACTTGAACAGCATCAACAAGTGTTGTCTCAAATTGTTGGAAATAAAGGGCTAAGGCCGCAAGAATGGCCTCGCCCTACCCCTACGTGCAATTGGTTTACGCCCGAACCGCCTTTGGCAGAATGAGTTGCTGGCTCACTCTTTTGGTTGGAGTAGTAGGTGGTTGGAACCAACGCTTAGCTGGACTAACTGCATCGCCATTCCAATGGCGGACTTCTCTTGTCCAGCCAGAATAAACGGTTAGTATTTCATCAGTTGAGTGAATTAATCCTACTGAGCCATCGAGTGAAAATAATTTCAAAGAACCCGATGGTACACCTTCACCTAGAGCATATATCCCTCCATCTTGTAATCCGGCAATCACTCGCTTTCTTCCACCTGGCTCATGTAAAGCAAGTGCTGTAACTGGCGTTTTTCCTAATTCATGGCTTTCGATGAGATTCAATTCAGGTAATGAGACTAGGTGTACAGAACCTTTTGCATCGCCAACCAATAGCCGGAAAACGATTTTTTGCGGCCCATAACAAGCTAACATTACTGTTGCTTGGGCCGCCATCCTAATCTTCTGTTCTCGCCCTCTAAGGGGTTTGAACAACAGTGTTCTATCTGCGTGTGCAGTGACTATTCCATTTGGCATGACTATACTTCTAACAACTTGGGATTGCATGAACCAAATGAAACGCTGTCACACTACCTACTTTTCTAGAGGAGAGTGAACTGAAAGTGAAAGTGAATTTAGACTTCACCAAGCAGTTGTTCAAGCGCAGTCAACACTTGTAGAACCAACACACCATATTCCATCGGGATATTGGGGTCTTCTGACAACTCTTCCAGTTTGTTTTGGGCCATTGCGATTCGAACATCCAAATCCTTGGATTTATTCAACAACCACTTCTCAACTGCTTCTTTAGCGCCTGCACGAATGTTTCGTGGTACTTTGGAATCATCTAACTGTAGAATTACAGTGGAAATCTGCTCTATTCGCGTCTCGATGGTCATATGAGTCAGCCTCTGAAAGCATGCTTCCAAGGTGGCCGAACCGCGCCTCATTTATGGCACTTACCTGTGACAGCACCCGATGGACATGGCGACACCGGAGCAAATCCTCACCTATGCGCGCGTAGTTACTCTCGTCTTGTGCCTTGGTGGGGCGACCTATCTTGACCTCAAAATTAGACGTGTCCCAAACGATTGGTGGATCTCATGGGCAAAGCCTGCATTGTTCCTCCTTTGTCTTGAGTTATGGGCATTGGAAGCAGACTGGACTGTTTGGCTTACAGCATCAGCAGTTGTCGCATATGCTTCAACTGCTGTTATTGGTCGACCTACCTTGGATGATATACGAAATGGTTCACCTGAAGATATACTGGTTTCAATTTGGTATCTTGCATCGGTTGTGGGACTTATATTCGGGGCACTGCGACACCTAACCCCTCTGATGGACGGGTTAGGGTTCGGTTCACTTGTTGATTGCAATTACTGTTCAACTACTGCTGAAATTCAAGCCTCTTACTTGTGGGGGCAGATGTTGGTAATTGGTGCTGTTTTATTGTTCTTTGAAATGTGCTATCAATTGCGAATGTTACATGGAGGTGCTGATGCAAAAGGAATGATGCTCGTTGCTCTTTGTGTACCTGGATGGGGTGAAATTCCAGCCGCCGGAGATGCTTTGATGCCACCAGCAATTTCACTACTTATTTGGGGGGCAATGAGTTTTCTGGTTTTACCAATTTATGTATTTGGAATTAATTTGGCTGCAGGTGATGCTGGAAACTTGAAAATGGCTTGGCATGCCCACCGATTACCTCTTTCTGAAATCCCAAACCGCCATGTCTGGTTATTGGATGAGGTTATTGAAGGAGCTGATGGCGAGAAAAAAATCGAAACTAGAATGCGCCCGAAGCGCGGTGGGCGTGCTGAAAACAAATTGCAAGATCTCCTGTCAGACTTAGAAGAACTTGGAGCCGACAAAGCCTGGATTACAGAAAAATACCCTTTCATGGCATTCTTGATGATCGGAATCCTACCCTTGCTTCTTATCGGTGACCCTATACTATTCCTACTAAACTTGGTAGGGCTTCCTTGAAGCACAGACTTGATGATGGACACAACCTTCGGCAGGATAGGGATTGACGATGCACACGGCTCGACAAATAACAGATTCCGAGGGCGGAATGACTGCTGTTATTGAATTCCTAACCGCTTTCGTCTTATTTCTCATCGTCTTATCGGCTTTCTTTTCACTTGCCGGTCTACAACTTGGTTCAAACCACCCAAGAACTGATCAATTAGACGATTATGCCCTTGAAAGTTTGCAACGATTAACAACTGATGCTGGTTGGTATACACCATACGATGAATTTGGTAATCGCGATTTAGCAAATGCCACTTCTGAATGGCATCGCTACAATGCTACTAATCTACTAAACGGCGTAGTTCAACCGGGATTGGCTGGAACATTGGGGCAACTCGATACCGAGCGACTCGATGGGATTGCCAACATCACACAAGATCAATTTATCAGAGGACTTGGGCTTCCTAGTTGGGCTAGTATTAACCTCACAATAAGAGTCACAGAAAGTTCTGATGCTAACAGAATTGATTTGCTGTTATTTCAAGATGGTGCGAGCCGCGATGCAGCTGCTAACAGCGCCGTAGCGCATCGTTTGATGATGTTGAATTCTGAAACTGTTGAAATCATCCTAGAAGTTCATGACGCTGGACGGATGCCAGCTCATTTGGTCATCTCTGAATTCATGGCAGAACCTGAATTAGGTTATCCTGAATGGGTTGAATTGGAAAATCGCGACGGGTTTGCAGCCAACCTTACAGGTTGGGGAATTGGACGATCATCAAGCGGAGGGGTTCACTCACTAATTGGAGACGGTGCTTTGGCAGGCGGAGATGTGTTGCTCTGCTCAGGTAAATCCTCTCTGCAGGAGAATCAGGGCTCTGATGTTGTCCTTGACCTTGGCCTTTCAGGAATTTTAGGTAGGGGAGCCATTGATGGCCTCAACAAATATGATGACACTCTAACTCTCACATGGACTTACCCTGGATTAGCACAAACTGAAACTAAAATGGAGGTTAACTGGGTCACTAGTTGGGATATTGACAATGATATTGCCCTTAATTGGCTTGGTGGCGGGTCTTCAAATTCCTCAAATTGGGGTCGTTCTAATGGCGGAACCCCTGGAATCCTTTGAAATCATATTTGATTGGATTCTACTTTGTTTAATCCACGCCTATAGGCGTGTTCGTTTGGCAACGAGTTATTAGAGGTGGTCGGGCTTTGCATAGTTGATAGCATGCTGGGGGGACCACAATACACACGCGACCGTTGTATCACTGGCATTCATGGATTGGATGAAATCACCCGTGGTGGAATACCATATGGGGCGACTGTACTCATTGGAGGTACATGTGGTTCAGGAAAAACTACGTTGACTATGGAATTTCTAGTTCACGGCGCACAGATGGGTGAAGCATGTGCATATTTCGCGGCCACAGAACCATCTGTAAAATTACTTGAAAATATCCGGCAATACACCTTTTTTGACATGGAAATGGTCGATAAAGGACTCATCAATGTATTCGATATGGATGTCCTTTACTCTTGGCTTGGATTAACAAAGGCAACATTTGACCGAGATGACATCAACTCACTAGTGAAAGCAATTACAGATATTGTCAACACCATTGGAGTAACTCGCCTAGTTATTGATTCAGTAACAACACTATGTTACAAGATTCCGAATGACCAACTTATTCGCGATTTCTTGTTTACTCTTGGAAAAACTCTAGCCACCCAAGGGTGCACATCTTTCCTCGTTGCTGAGATTACTTCTGCAGGTGCTAAAGCACACTGGTCATCTTTCGGTGTTGAAGAAGCGATATTGGACGGAATAATGGTGATGGGTGATATCGATAGAATGGGGCACTTGTTACGATTTTTACAAGTTGTCAAGATGCGAGGAACAGACCACTCACGGGCAAAATATGCCTTAGAATTAACACCTATGGGCGTAATGATGACGCCGATGCTAAAGTGGGGAGTTGACACATCATGATTGAGTTAGACCAACGGATCGCTGAACAACTCACAGAGATTACTTTGAATTCTTCGTTACAAGTTCGTTGCGGCTCTAGTAACTCATTTCTTGTGACTGCTTCACTTATTGAGCCGCTCATTAACGAATTTCAAATGGGTGGCGTTTACATTTCTGCTAGCCGCCCTGCACCTGAACTAATTGCCACCCTACAGGAAATCGATATCCCAATTGAAGGAATCCAATTCATTGATTGTGTCTCATCTGCATTGTTAGGTGGGACTGAAAATCAATACACCAATATTTCCTATATTGATAGCCCAATTATGCTTGAGAATGTTCTTCTCAGGACCTTATTTCACCTACGCCAAATGCCAACTGAACAAAACTTCGTCATTCTAGATTCTGTAAACGCATTAGCAATTTACAATGAGGAGAAAATGCTGGCTGAATATCTTCATACTTTCATCAATACCTTCCGTGCCCGTGATGTATTGAGTGCGGTAGTAACCGTACCCGATCAAACCCCTCCAAGTGTTCTTGCAAACCTTGACCTATACTGTACTGATTTGGTAGATCGAGGACAGGTTGTTATTTCCTGAGGTGATGATTATGGCACGACGTATTGAATTCGACCCTGCTGATGTAGAGTTCTTTGGGGAAATCGCTAGCATCGGCTCGCCAAAATTTGACAAAATGATGAAGGGAGGAATTCCTCGTGGTTTTACAATTCTTTGCATCGGTGAGCCAGGTGCTGGAATGGACTTATTCATGAAGCAATTCACATCGGTAGCTGAGGACCCTGCGAATACAGTGATGGTATCTACTGCAGAAAGCCAAAACGAGATTTTACAGGTTTTCCGACGCTATGAGTGGCCACTTGATCTCAAGGTTAGATGCCTCGGTGAAGAGTACAATGAACAGGTACTTGAGAAGGACATGGAAGCCAGTCGTTTCCGCCTTGAAGGCTTTACAATGCAAGATATTCAGAGACTTGCTCAGACGAGATTCGTTGAAGAAGATTCAACCGATTATCTAGTTGCAATGGCAAGCCAAATCACATCACTTGGGCCATTCTTCCGTTGTGCAGTCGATAACCTCGATTTCTTTTTCCAAAGAAACGAAGCACGAAGAGTAATCTCATTGATCAGAGTTATGCAGGCACATACTCAATTAAATCGTGGAGTCTTATTGGTCTCTGCATCAAGCGGTTCAATACCAGAAAGTGTACAGCGTGAATTATCTCTCATTTGTGATATTGTATTCGATTTTGAAGTCAAGATGATTGCTAACAATTTCGAAACTAGAATGGTGGTTAGAAAATTCCGTAACGCACCTGAAAACCTGCGCGTTTACACCTATCGTGTAACTGCCGAAGAAGGTATAACACCAGAGACAGTGGACAGAGTTGCGTGAGAGGGGAAGTATGAATCCGGCAAGAAGACTGAGCAGAGAGCCAGAAGAGGCGGTTTCTCCAGTCATTGCAACAATTCTTCTTCTAGCAATTACCGTTCTACTGACCAGTGCAGTATACTTGATGATGTCATCTAGTGTACAGGCTCCAAACAAAGGCGTACCTACTGCTAAAGCTAGTGTTAGAATGCTTGACAATGGCTACCAAGTAGTCACAATTACTGAAATGAATGCACAAGTTGAGACTTTCAAATGTAAGTTCCAACTAATTCCACCAGAGAGTGTTAGCATAACCGCAATTTCAGGATACACATCTGATGCCAATGTCTACGGCGTGTCTGGGCAAAATGTCTCATTTCAAGACCGTGATGCTGGGTTTACAGTCAATACAGGCGATTACTTTGTGATTGATGCCGCAACCGTTGGAAGTGACAGCGGAGACTGGACATTTAGAATGCTGTTTGAAGGAAGTGGTGGCCGAAGTAATGGTGAAATCTTTGCAGTAAGTCTACCCGCAGCATCCTGATAATTTTGTGTATACAGCACAAAGGGCTTGAATGACAAACCCTCTCGCAGGTTTGAGAAGAATGGGCGGACTTGAGGATTGGCAGCCGTACCGTGCGGCCATCGGTAGAGAAACAACTGGCGGCTCTATACCAATTCAACCACAAGATATCACCGCACCAATCCAATGGCAACTAGCCCCATCAAAAAGCCACATGATTCGCTGGCTACTGCTAGCATCTCAAGGAGAAAAGGATGTCACACTAAATTTCTCAGGAACACCTGGAGATGATGTTGAATCAATGGCAAGGTGCCTCTCGCAACTAGGCGTTAATATAGAAAAAAGTGAATCGCAATGGGTGATTTCAGGAGTAGGGGTAAACGGCTTCAAACGCCCGATTTCAGTGCTAAACTGCGGTAATTCAGGGACTGCACTACGCTTGTTAACCATAGCTACTGCTCGACTAAATCACCCAATAATGCTAGATGGAGATCAAACATTACGCAGGCGCCATTCAGAAACACTACTGCACATCTTGGAGTACCTTGGAGCCCAAGTTAGTCATGGAACAGGTTTGGAATCACTTCCTTACCTCGTACACGGCCCAATGAAGTCTGGTGAAGTAACAATTGACGTATCCCGCTCAAGCCAACCACTCTCATCTCTTCTTCTCTCAATGCCAGCACTAGATGGTGAAATTAGGGTCAACTTAGCAGGCCAAGGAGTTTCACGATTACACGCACAACTCTCTTTTGAACTGGCTGAAAAAACCGGCTCAGAAAACCAAATGGATTGGCGCAAACACATCAATCTCAAACCTTGGGTTGTAGAATGTCCAGATGTTGTAGAGATTCCTAGCGATAGGAGTCTAGAATCATTTGCAATACTCTATCAATCGGTACACGGAATTGAAGTTGAAGTAACTAATCTACCATCAGATGATGATTCACTAGGGGCTGAAATCTTGGCCACCTGCGCGGGTGGCCAGATGATGTCTGACATTGATGATTTCAAAATTGATTTACGCGACTCAAACGATTTAGTGCCGCCACTAGCAGCAATTCTTGCTATAGGAAATGGAGGCACCATCACCGGTGCTAGCCATGCCCGGCATAAGGAATCAAATCGGATTGAGAAAACTTCGGAACTACTCGCACAGTTCGGATTAACCGCTACTCCTACAGAAGATGGGTTGAAAATTGAAGGCGGGCAAACACCAACAGCACCAAGTGAACTTGTCAAAACTCACGCTGACCATCGACTTTGGATGACGGCAGCATGCTTAGCGACCAAAGTCGGTGCAACTCTATCACATCCAAACTGCTACGCAGTTTCAGATCCTGATTTCATCAACAAATTGTAAATTCACTCGTCTGTGAATTGAAATCTAATTATTTGGTATAACCAAGAAAAGAGATAAAGAGCGAATAACATCAAAATTATGGTCATTACTATCTCTAATGGTTTTGATTCCAGTTTAAAGAGAAATATTAGTAATAGAAAGAAAGCAACTATACTGGAAAGAATACGGACCATCATGGTTGATTTCACCCATGCCGCCCAAAGTGATGGTCAAGCGTATTGACATCTAATTTCATCACCGTTGGTCTTCCATGAACACAAGCCCACGGATTCTCAATGGTCGACATATCAGCTAGCAGTCGTCTCATCTCAGCAATTGACAGCACCTGATTTGCCTTCACTGCGCCGCGACAAGATTTCATGAAGGCAATCTCATCAGCTAAATTTTCAGCAACATTCAGCGGCCCCACCTCGCCTGATTCTTGCAGTTCTGCAATCAAATCAATGAGGAATCCTTGCAATCTAGAATCTCCAGCAAGCATTACCGGAACAGAAGTCAACGAGAGTTTTTCATCACCATCTGTGAACTCAAAACCAAGGCCCCCTAGTCTCTCTCGTGATACTTCTACCACTGAACTCTGAACTGCTGAAAGGTCTAGAGAAATCGGCTCAATGAGCGGCTGAGCCCCCCAGTTAGCCATACTGTTTCTTAGTCTCTCATACCGAACTCTCTCATGCAGAGCGTGTTGGTCAACCACATACAAACACCCCTCACCTTGTGCTAAAATATACGAATCTGCAAACTGTGCTAATGGTTCCATTGCTGGCACATCAGTTACAACTTCTGGCTTACTTTCTATTTCTGGCTCATCAAGAGGTGAGACTGATTCACCTGCCTTTGAGTGCCGGTGTAATTCTCTTTCCGCACTAGATAATGCTGGCGCGGTTGGTGTATCTTCTAGACCAGGTAGTGTCTCTTGTAAAACCGGTGAAGATGAGGTGGGGCGTGGTTTTTCCTCTGGTTTGGCATCGGATTTTGCACCTTGATAAAACGATGTTTGCACCATTGGTTCCACCTTTGTAGATGGTTTTGCCCATGATGGAACCTCACTGCTGCTAGGTTTTGGAAGTGGATCTTGCTTCTTCCCGCCATCAACTGCCCCAAGTGGAAACTCTCGAGTTGGTGCTTCACCAGTTGGAACTTGTTTCAGTGTGTGCTTGATGGCTCTCTCCAATCTCTCTAGCACACGCCATGAATTTCTCAATCTCACTTCTCTTTTAGTTGGATGAACATTGACATCAACTTCGTCGGCAGGCAAATCGAGTAGTAAAACAACGACTGGATGCCTGCCAACCATCAATCTAGTGTGATAACCTCGCTTGATAGATTGTAGAAATGGTTGCGCTGCAACTGGCCTACCATTGATGATGATGTGGACATCATCTGATTTTCCTCGGCTAATATCTGGTGGTGAAATCCACCCCCTCCAGCGCTCTTCACCTGGTGCTTCGGAATCAACATCTGAACATGTCAGAGGAATCATTTTCTCACTAGAAGCCCCTAGCAAATCGTACAACCGGTCCCGCATATCTTCGGTTTCAGGCGTTTCAAGAATTGCCCGTCCATCAACGGTTAGTCGAAATGAGACTTGGGGGTTACAAAGTGCGTGTGACACAACTACATCAACCACTTGTGCGGTTTCAGTCGCTGCTCTTCTCTGGAATGCAAGTCTTGCAGGTTGGTTGGCAAACAGATTTCTGACCTCTATTTTTGTACCCTCAGCCATCCCTTCTGGTTCCGCCTTATGGACATCTCCATCTTCAACAATAATTGCCCTACCTTCGCTAGATTTCGGCCTGCTTGCTACTTTCAAATGTGATACTGCGCCGATGCTTGCTAAAGCCTCGCCACGAAATCCAAGTGTCCCAATTGCTGCTAAATCTGATGCGTCTGTTAGTTTACTTGTAGCGTGACGAGTTACCGCTAAAGTAAGTTCAGACTCTGGAATACCATGGCCATTATCAGTCACTGAAATCAAATCGAATCCGCCGCGTTGAATTTCCAAGTTGACTCTAGTTGCACCAGCATCCACTGAATTTTCCAACAATTCTTTGACTACTTGGGCTGGCCGTTCAACAACTTCACCAGCCGCTATCAGCCCAATCGTTTTGTCATCTAATTGAACAATTGTTGGCGGAGTAATTTCCTCAGAGATTACCATCTTCATTCCTCCAACCATTCATGCTGGCCTCTTAGAATACCCTTCAACTCGTAAATCAAATCCATCGCTTCACGCGGCGACATTGCGTCAGGATCCATTTCTGCTAACCTCGCTAATGCTGCTGCTTCTGTCGGCTCAAGTCTCGCCCCAACCGGTACCTCTGTTGGACCGTCTGCGGTTGTGTCCTTCGTTTCCGAAGTTGCACCAGCCCCCTTTGGTAACATCCAACCAAATAGTGATGATTGGCCAACATCTCTTGAAATCGGTGCTCCATCTTCGCCAGCTCTCGCTCCTTCTGCTTGAGACTCCAAGAAGAGTAACAAGTCCCGTGCCCTTTCAACCACGTGAGCGGGCAAACCTGCCAGTGCGGCTACCTGCACCCCATACGAGTCATCACACGGTCCATCTCCTACTGTGTAGAGGAATTTGAGTTCGTCTCCACTTTGCGCCACTTGCACATGGACATTTACCAGGCCATCCATTTCATCCTCTAATCCAACGAGTTGGTGGTAATGAGTTGCAAATAAGCATCTGCTTCCAACTCGGCTGGTTACATCTTCTGTCACCGCCCAAGCAATTGCTAAGCCATCAAATGTTGAAGTGCCTCTACCAATTTCATCAAGAAGAACGAGCGAACGCGATGTCGCTCGTCTGAGAATATGTGCAACCTCAATCATTTCAACCATGAAAGTTGAACGACCTCTGCGAATATCATCATGGGCTCCAACCCGTGTGAAAACTCTGTCAACTAGACCTATTCGCGCTCTTTCTGCAGGCACGAAAGAGCCAGCCTGCGCTAATATCGAGATCAAAGCAGTCTGGCGAAGATAAGTCGACTTACCGCCCATATTGGGCCCAGTCAGCAACAAAAATCGGCGCTTTTTGTCCAATGTCAAATCATTGGGCACAAACGATTCCATCGCTTCTAACACAGGGTGGCGTCCTGCCTTAATGTCCAACTTGTCATCCTCACTCATATCTGGTCTTGTCCAACCAAACCTGCGTGCATGATGTGCTAATGAACAAAGAACATCTGTTGTGGCAACCTTTCTAGCAATTTGTGAAAGTGCTTGGCAGTGTTCCTTAACTTGGTCTCTCAACTCTCTGAAAAGTGCATATTCTAGCTCGTTCCCTCGACCTTTTGCATTGAGGATTAGTTCTTCCTTTTCCTTCAATTCCTCAGTGATATATCGCTCTGCATTGACCAATGTCTGCCTTCTAGTGTACTCTTCAGGCACCTTGTCTAGATGTGCATTTGAGATTTCAATGAAGTAACCAAACTGACGATTATACTTCACTTTGAGACGGGGGATATCGAGGCGCTCTCGCTCTGCCGCCTCCAAATTATCTAACCACTCTTTGCCCTCTGCCACTGCATTTCTATGAGTATCGAGTTTTTGCGACCATCCTGTCTTGAACAAGCCGCCTTCTCGGATTGTTACCGGCAATTCATCGTTGAGTGCTTCTGAGATGAGGAGACGGATTTCATCCAAATCCAACAGATTTTCCGCACATTCTAACAAAAGTTCGTCACTACCTTCGGTAAGAATTGCATGCAGAGACGGTAGTCTTGCAAGTGCATCTGAAATTGCTACGAGGTCTCTGCCATTGGCTCTCCCGTATGCAAGCCTTGTTGAGAGTCGTTCCAAATCTCTACCACCTTTCAGCGACTCACGTAGATTTCGAAGACGCCTATTTGCATTGACTAAACTGGTGACTGCCCCATGCCGCTTGGATATTTCTTGGCGATCAAGAAGCGGCATCAACAACCACTGACGTAGCATTCTACGACCCATCCAAGTTCGCGTTGCATCAATTGATGAAAGCAGACTTCCTTGCTTATCACCACCTAGAGTGTGTGTGACTTCGAGATTTCTCAGAGTTGTTTCATCTAATACCATGTAACGCTGTTCTTCTGCGAACTCGATGTCTCTTAGTGGCACAGTTGCAGTCAGATGTAGGCGTGAGAGATAGGATGTTGCCATACCGCATGCCTCCATCGCCATCGGCTTGGAATCAAGGTCAATATGACCTAAATCAGCAACTTCCAATACCGATTTCAAACTTGTAAGCCGCGCTTTGCGCGGGACTTCATGAGTTGACAAAGTCAAACCATCAACTGAGGATAATATCGATTTAACCATCTCAGCAGAAGCATCGTTGCGACTCATCACCAATTCACGAGGCTGCCATCTCAACAATTCGTCGCGCAATCTTTCAAATCTGCCAGCGCCAGAAAATTCTCCAGCCCAAGCACGCCCAGTGCTTGGATCAACAATTGACCAACCAAGAGAATCAGACTGCAAAATCACTGCTGAAAGCAAAGCCGATGATTCTTCGCCAATCAAACTCTCTTCGTAAAGTGAGCCAGGCGTGTAAACCCTAGTCACAACCCTCTGGAGTAGTTTTTCACCGGGGCGCAGTTCCTCTTCTTGTTCGCAAAGTGTGACCTTGTGGCCAGCCTTGAGCATTTTTTGCAAATATCCCTCGACTGAGTGCCATGGTACTCCGGCCATTGGGACTGGATTGTCCGAATTCTTCTCCCTACTTGTCAGGGTGATTCCAAGCACATCACTTGCCAAAACTGCATCATCATGAAACATCTCATAAAAATCCCCCATTCGGAAAAATAGGACAGTATCTGGGTGTTCAGCCTTGATGGCATGAAACTGTTCCATCATCGGTGTCGCCATACTTACCCCTACTTCCACTGCAACTCGTTGAGCGCTCCCGCCCTACGGGCGGAGTTTCAGCGGGTGTGTGACGCCCCATAAGCAAACCGCTTCAAATTAGGCCACTGCTTCATTCGATGATTGCTGAGAAAGTTTGACTCCAATCAAAATTAAAACGAAACCAATAACAAAAGACAACCCAATTGATTCGTCGAGTAATAATACTCCAGAAAGTATGCCAAAGAATGGCACCAAATAGACATAAGTTGCAGACGCTGTTGCTCCAATTTTATCCACGCCATCTGCAAACCAAGCATAAGCCAAAACAGTTGAAATTGAGGCTAGATAAAATATCCAAATCCAACCTTCTGTATCGGGAATCGCGGCGCTACCATATGTGATTAAATCAAATGCCGCTAAAGGCGTCAAAAGTAACCATCCAAAGAAGGATGACCACGCAACTATTGCTATAGTAGATGGCTTATCTTCAATGT
>JAQXFA010000052.1 GCA_029250565.1 Candidatus Thalassarchaeaceae archaeon | reverse complement strand
CCGATAACTTACCTGCTGATGGCCCATTAATTGTTGGAGGGTTTTCACAAGGAGGCGCTGTTGCTCAAGAATTGTTATTGACTGAAGTAGCTGAAAGAATCGTTGGTGTTGTAGTGCTTGGAAGCAAGGCTGCAAGACCACTTATTTTACTTGAGAAATTATTTGAATTACCATCACAACGAATGTTTTCAATGCATGGAGTGCGAGATACAATTGTACCTATGGATCAGGCAGATGAATATGTTAGGCTATACGATGAAGCAGGCTGGGACGTCACAAGAGTGAGGCATCAAAAGGGCCACATGGTTGACCTTAGTAGCGAAGATAAACTTCACAATTGGTTGAGAGAAACAGTAGAGTGACTTTCTTCAAAGATATACTTGGAGTTGATCCGCTCCGCCAACAAACACAGGTTCATCGCCACGGATATCCCAAATTGCAGGTACTGTGCGGTGGCCAGTCATTTGTACAACAGTCATCTGTAAATTAGGGTTATTTCCCACGTTGTGCTCTTCAAATGAGAGTTTTTTTGCCCCTAGTAAATTCTTAGCCTTTGTACAGTATGGGCACCAATTTGAGGTGAACATGACAAAATCTTTCTTACTTCGCTTGAGTATTCTATTGACTGGCACAATCCCAAGCGTATGCTCGACCTTCATCAATGCTTGTTTGAAAGTTCAATAAAATTTTGAGCGCATCATTCAATTTGATTAGATGTGTCTTCAACTGGCATTGCATTGTTTTCATGCCCCATGTCTAGATGGAATGACCCATCTTCTTGCATCCACCATCTACTACCATCTGGAAGGAAATACCATGTCACTCCTGTTGAGGTATCGTAAGTACCTCCGCTAGGGAGTTGTTCGTGGTTTACTACATGGGTTAGGATAGGCGCTTGCTCAATTCCATCCAAGGTTTCAGCAGTTGGAGGTTTTTCAGAATCACCTATTTCGTTTTCTGTGAAGTTTTGGTCGTCATGTTCTTCATTTTCAAATTCATCATCTTCCCCAGGAACATTTGACTTGAACATTAGATAGAGCCCTATTGCTGCTAGGCCTGCAAGGAGTAGAGCAAGGAGGACAATCATTGCTACTCCTCCAGTGTTTGCTCCTCCTGAGTTGACCGATGTGTTAGATGTATTGTCATCAACAACAGGGGTGTTTGGATTTACTGGTGGTTCAATTGTTAGATTGCTAATGGTTTGCATGCCAACATTATCAGTTACTCTGACATAGAGGTCAACATCGCTCCAGTTTGACCAAATAATTGCTCCGTTATCTGGATATTCTTGCCAACTCATATTATCCCAAGACCATTCAATGGTGGATACCCCACTACCTTCACCATCATTCAACTGTAAACTAACTTCCAATACAGGTGGGCCAGCATATTGAGTACTCAATTGTGTAATTGAAAGCGTAGGGGCAGTCCTATCGATTTTCACCCACATTGCATCTGCATCTGATGGATTTCCTGCAACATCCATCGCCCTGACTTCAATGGAATGGCGCCCATCAGTAAGTGATGTGACATTCAGAGAAGTTGATGTGGTACTGATATCAGACCACAATCCCCCTGCCCAGCGGATTTGATAGTGAGAAAATCCAGAGTCACCATTATCAGTGACTGCACTCCAATTGATTACGACTTCTAGCCCTCCAACCCAATCGGTTAATTGCGTGAAGGTTGGTTTTTCTGGTGGTTCTAAGTCTGGTACTTCACTTGCGTTTACGGTGACGATTTTCAGTGTGTAAGAACCTCCTGTTTCAGCCTCTAACTTTGAAATACGAATGTGGTATATTCGAGACGTGTTACTCGGATCTTCATTTGTTAGTTGTAGGTTAACCCATGTTACTCCTGAATTTAATGTTCCATTATCTATTGAATTTGTTCCGTTTAACAATTCAATCATTAGGGGATGGCCATCATTTTCAATTGAAACACCTAAGCGTTTACCACCATGGAGCATGACTGCAAACCAGTCTTGATTATCTCCATCCATAAGACATCCCTCTATCGTCATAGATTCAATATCAACGCCAAGTTGAGTTGCAGATGCGCGGGCAGCAGCAGCATCAGTGGTTCCATTGCCATCAGTTGCTGGATTAATGCACCCTCCAGTTGTTTCATCAACAGGGTCTGGTGCGTCTTCGCTCACAACCAAAGGATTGGCAGAGATGGCGATGTTGTTACTCTCTTCGTCTTCTTGATGAAGGTCGCTGGTATCGACTTTTACAATAGCCCACCAAGTACCACTGTCATCTTCTGAAAGTTGGACTTGAGTATCGTCTTGAGTAGATGCTCCTGCATCAAGGTTGGTTATGGAATATGATGTGATAAGGCGGTCATTGCTATCCCAAATATTGTTTTGTGATAACCAAATTTCAACATCAAAACTTGCTTCTTCAACACCTAAGTTTTGTATCTCCCATTGCAAGGTAACAGTTTGTCCGGGCTCAGCTGAAGTTGGCCCTGTAATCCATTTTGCCAATAAATCGTTAGTGGGGTTAGTTACTTCGAAAGAGGTTCCGAATCCTTCATTATCACTCTCATCAGACTCAGAAATAGTGCTGGCATAGTCTACAACTACAAAAATACGATATGACCCAGGTGGAGAGGTTGGGAGTTGTACATTTCTAGTGATTTCAACATTAGAACCTGATGCAAGAGATGTGATATTCACGGTTTCTAGCAAATAATCAGGTTGGCCAGCAGGATCTAAGATTTCAGCGAAGAGTGCTAATTGATGCTTACCGGCGTTTGCCCCGCCAGTATTCTCAATCATTACTGAGATTTCTACCGATTGGCCAAGCATAGATGGACCAGGGTTACTGACGGAAATAATCCGTAAATTTGGCTGTAAAATGCAAACCTGATTAGATGCGGCAAGGGTGTTGTCATTTTCATTTATTTCAACAACAACATCATTCATGTCAACAATGATTCCATAATACCAGCAACCAGAACCGATGTTAGAAGGGATGGTGACGCTCAAGGTGTCGCTGATGGTTGAACTTGCGCCAATATTAGTGATAGTTGCAGCTCCAAGGTGGGTATCAGATGTGTCAATTGTTGGATTTGAAGAAAGGAACAAATCAATTGGGAAATTTTCTGCTTCACCCATCCCTGTATTATCAAATGAATAAGACAAGGTCACAGTTTGCCCAGGTAGAACTGATGTAGGGCCGTTTAGCGATGTTGGTGTGAGGTCAGGGGTGCAATCAAGCACAGTTAATTGCTGAGCTGAGGTGTCGTAGACATTGTTGTTCTCATTAGATTCAGAAATTTGATACATTGAGTCAACAAAAACCGCAGCGTAATAATTGCCTGCAGTCATTGATGCAGGTATAGTGCCACTAATTTGTAAATTGTAAGAAGACACACTGCTACTACCGCTAGCATGGCCAATACTTGTCCATGAATTAGAGGCGCCAGTTTGTGAGAAAAGCACTTCAAAATAATGTGACCCAGCATTGACATTACCTTGGTTTGAAACACCTACATTGACTGTTACCAATTCTTCTGTACAGATTGTAGAGGTGGATGAATCAACAGAAATTGAGTCTGCTCTTAGGTCAGGAGCAGCAACGGTAATTGAGATTGAATTTCCATCTTCAGCGTTATTATTTTCATCACCTTCATCTACTCTATCTGTAGTATCTACAATAATTCCCCAATAATAGGTTCCACCTGATAATCCAGTGGGAATGTTTGCAGTAAGAGTGCCCGAGCGATATGATCCACCATTGATACTAGATGCTTGTTGGGTCGAACCAAATTGTGTATCACTGCTGGTAATGGTCCTATCTGTTGATAGGTAAGCCTTCCAATAGAACCAACCTGAAGAATCATCGCCATCGTTATCAATTCTCCAACTAAGACTAGCCTGTTGTCCGGTATTTGCTGAATTTGGTCCTGATGCACTATCAATAACCAAATCAGCGGGTTCTTCGATATTTATGCGGTAGGAATCTGCTACTACATTGTTCGTTTCATCAAGTTCAGTAACGCTGGAACGGCTGTCGGCAATCATTCCGAGGTAATAGTAGCCAGGATTAATCCCGGTAGGAATCATCACGCTATACTGATATCCTGATGCATAGGAACCAGGAGATATGCTGGAACGGGAGAATTCATCAACATAAATATCGTTAGTTGTGATAGTTCGATCTGTAGATAGATAAAGTTCCCAATAGAATGAACCGGTGTAATCAGTACCATCATTATCAATTCGATAGTTGACTGTGATTGTATCACCCATCACTGCAGAGGATGAAGATGTATCGATATCATCTGCCACAATATCTGGTAGGTCATCTTGAATTGTAACCTGTCCACAAGTTCTTGCATTATTGGTTTCACTGCTTTCATCCACATCTGTATTAACATCTAGAATGTAACCCCAATAATATGTCCCGGCGTTCATTGATGAAGGAATCCGATTGCTAGTTGAAAGGGAATCTGTTCGATAACTACCTGATGACAAACTGGATGAATATTGGTCGCTTCCAACCTGAGTATCACTAGTTGTAATTGATGAATCTGTAGAGAGATACATGGCCCAATCAAATGATCCGGTTGATTGTCCATGGCTACTTGATACATCATTCTCGTACTGAATTGAAATTGATGAATCTAGATAATCTCCAACAGTTCCTGTAGAAGGAGTTGAACAAGATGAAGATGTGGTACGCGGCACTAAATCAGCCAATTCGTAGACATGAACGCGACCTGTGTCGTAATCGTCATTGTTGTTTTCATCACTCTCACTAACTTGTGAATTAATATCAACAATAGCTCCAACGTCGTAGTATCCTCCAGTTATTGACGTTGGAATTGTGACTGTTTTGTATTGTGTACTGGTTGAACCTGATGAAATTGAAGATTTATACCATGTATCTAATTCAATGTCGTTTGTAGTTATCGTGGTATCTGATGAAAGATAAATCCCCCAATAAAATGAACCTGATGATGATGTACCATCGTTCTTCAATCGTACCGTGACACTCTTGCTGTCTCCTGCATCAGCACTAGTCCAACTTGCTGAGATAGAATCTATGATTAGATCAGGGCTATTTCTCCCAGATGTTAAACTAGTTTCACGTAATTTGTTTTCTTCAAATTCGATTTCAAAACCATCTTCATTGCTGTTTTGAACGGTTGGAGAGGGGATATTACTCAGCAACATTAGGGAAAGGAAAATCGCCCCAACGAGGGTTGCAATCCTAGTGCCAGTCAATGCCTCACCTCAAAAGTCGTCAACATATGGCGGTGATGAAGGTTGTTATCATTGTGAATAGGCCTACGGCCAATTCACTTTTGCTACTTTAAATAATAATTATTCAGTTAAGGTGTGGTAAATTGGCGGGTAGAATCATCCCACCATTGTCCGTTTCCGTTTTCTGCAGTTAGTCGCCAATAGTAATCTGTTGACGGAAATAATCCATTCAATGGATGGCTATTTCCGCCGGCGCTCAAATTACTTCCAATCGAGTCACAGAAGTCCCAATTACCTTGCACGACTCCACCATCAGCAACACCCCAACACACCTTCCAAGTGGTGTTAGTGCCATTATCATAAACCATCCAATCAATGTCAGCCTTGGTAGATGTGACATTGCTTGCCACCTCATATCTAGTTTCAGGGTCATATTCATTCACCCATCCGCGCAACGGGTCAGTAGTCCATACAGGTAAATGATCAACAGCATTCTGTGTGGGTTCGGTAATTGGGAATCCCCATGCAGCAAGGAATGAAGTCATGTTGTAACCAGTTTTTATTGAAATCCATTTTGCATATTCATTGAATTCTGCAGAGTCTCCAGAGGGCTGAGTTGTGAGATTGTAATAGTACTCTTGATAGGCCGCAGTAATTGGTTCCCACCCAAATTCTTCATAGATTTGAAGATAAGTTTCTAACGCGGTCCAGACACTCCATTGGGAAATTTGTGAGCCACCTGAAAAATAGGTTTCGACTCGGTTTATCATGCTCTGAGTGTTCAATGCACCATGTCCAGTTCTCAGGTCTTTTCCAACTAAATCAGTCATCAGTTTTACTGAGTAGATATTGCATGTTGTTTCCGTAGTTCCCGGAAGAGTAGAGGACATCCACTGGTGATTATGCCCCAATTCGTGGAACATCCCCCAATCGCCATTAGCTCGCATGGCACTACCGTTCACTACACCACTGACACTTGCTGTGTGGGCCATGAAAGGGTATCCTGAATGCATCCAACCTGCTGAAATTTGTACATCAAATACAGCTCTTTCAATACGAGGCCAAGGGGTGAATCCACTAATATTGTGTTCCATTTGCAGGGCCTCATCCCAGAAATCCATAGTTTCGTTGGGGCGGTCAAGATTTCTGATGTAAGAAGATGGCACAGTAAGAATAAACCAATCCGATTCCAATTCAGCAATTGGTGCAGGTGAATTTCGAGTAACCATGTTCCAATGGTGAATATTTGTTACGCCATGAATATAGCGTGGCATGTCGACAGCATTTTCGATAGTGATATTGAAATCTCCGAATGTAGATCCTGCTGGAATCGTCACATAAATCGGTCCACCAAACGAGTTTCCAACTTGTATAGACGTGTTCTTAATTGACCAGCTTCGAGTGATTTTTGGATGCCTATCAAGGGTTGTTTTTCCCCACAGTGAATCTGAATGAGCCCCAATCAGAATTGAAGCGCCTTGGTTCACCATAGATTGTGGGATTGTGATATTGATTACTTCTCCAGCAGGGGCATACATCCCTGTTGCCATCCACCCAGCAGACCTTGCATTTGCATAACCAAATTGACTTGGCAAACCTGCAAAAGTCCCGTTAATTGAGATATTTCTCAGTGGCCTAGGGGCTGTTGGATTTACTGAGCCAGGGAATGAACTGTGTGAAGGGTGTGGTTCAAGTTCCGCTGCTGGTAATTTTAGCATTAATTGTTCTTGAATATTGAGAATTAAATCATCAACTTCATCTGCATTCATGGTGTATTGATTATTTGAGTCAATATGGATCCATCCAGTGTCATTGCTCATCTTACGTAGAGAATCCCATACACCGGTGTAATCAAGTGGTAGATTGGAGACACAAAGTGAGACTGTTTTAGCACCGATAGTAGCATCATTTTGCGTCATCATTTGAGTTCCATCTACATGGTCAACGATTAGAGGAAGTGCGCCATGTAATCGATATAGGTCGCCCCATTCATTGGTATTCACTGTAAAGGTGGCAGAACCTGACGATGTAGATACAAACAGGCCAGTAGATTTAGCAATTTTATTGCCGGGATAATTGTGTGCTGCATCACTATTTGAGTACGACCAATACCATGCGTGTCCACCCATAATTAATCCTCCACCATCTTCTAACCAGTTAGTAATGGCGAGGTTATCGCTGTCAGAATATGAGTTCCAGAATTCAGTCACAAAACAATCCAAATTCACTAAGTCTGCAGCCGTAGCACTAGTTACTACAGCATACCCTTCTGAAAGTAGTGTATTCTGCCAGCCATTGAATGACGATTCTAATCCAACGGTTTTGCCATTGCCATCGCAAACCCAATCCAAGGCATTGAGGCTAAGATTAGCTCGACTATCGCTCCCCGTTCTTGCAACCATTGTCTCATGCCCATAGCCGACAATTCTTCCCTTTCCAGCGTGCGAAGCAGCAGAAATAGGTCGGTTATCCCAGTCAATTCCAAGACTAAACGACCATTCTCCAATCGGTAGAATAAGTGAAGGCCAAGCGCCACCGTAATCCACAGTACCAATCGGGCGCTTGGTTAATTCATTGTGATCTTGTGCTAAATCATGGATTGCTAATGTAAGGTTCAGTGCAAGTTCTCCCCCCGAATTGTTAGCCCAAATAGTGTGAGTTGTCCATGCATGGCGAGATAAGTTGACTCCGTCTCTCCCATTTGGTGAACCAAAGATAGTGCCGTTGGTTGGAGATAGGTATAGCCCATCAGGTAGTTTTGGCTCGATTTCCCAAGTGTCAATTGTTGGCCCGTTATTGATTGCTGAAATAGAAACGGATTTATTTGCCGCTAGAATCTGTTCCAATCCCCCTTCCCACGAGATATTATCAGGTGTCATGTTGGCGATTCTGATGTTTAACCAAGTTGAGAAAGAGCCTCCCGAATTGTTGGCCCAAACGGTGTAGTTAATCCATGGCGTTATTTCGTCAGCACTGCCGGTTAGTGCTCCGTTTTGGGTATTGAATTGTAGTCCGGTTGGAAGGGGTGGTTCAATACTCCAAGAAACAGCTGTGCCACCACTTGTTGTTGGTGTGACATTCAGCGTTGATACACCAAATACTAGGTCAAAATCTTGACTACCGTAATCAATCGATTCAACTGTTTTGTCATTGACTGTTATTTGCAAAATTATTGCCTCATAACCTCCTGAATTATTGGCATAAATAAGGTGTGATGAGCGCTCATAAAGAACATCTGGAGTCCCATAGATTCGTCCCGTAACACGTGAAATGTTTAGGCCAGATGGAAGAGGTGGGTCAACTTCCCAACTCAAGACATCTCCCCCATTGTGACTAGGGATCATATCATTCATTTGCTCTCCAAGGGTGAGAATCAAATCTTCATCAATATAGGTGATTAAATTAGGTGCTTGGTCGTGAACAGTGATTGTAATCTCGGCTGAATCACTTCCTCCATCGTTACTGCCCGTGATCGTGTAAGTTGTGGCTGGCATGAGGGTAGTAGGTGCACCAATAATCGCCCCATCATCGCGTAATTCAAGACCTGGGGGCATCGGAGGGCTTGACTCCCAAGAGGTCGGCTCGCCCTGTTCATAATTAGCGAAAATAGTGAATGGGACACCTTTGGTTAGGATGTGGGTTGATGGTTGGTAGGCCAAAGAAGAAGGTGCCATATCTGTAACAATAATCTCTAGGGAGAGATTTGTTGAACCACCTTGGTTGGTGACGTCCACATCGCACGACGTGATACCAATTTCATTGGCTATGACAATCCATGCGGGTTCACTCTCACTTTGTCCTTGCCGTAATTGGGCTGCGGAATCTGAGCAGTCGATAGTGATTACAAATTCAGAATCACCGTCAATGCTCCAGTTGAGTCCAGTGATTGAGCCGAGTGTAACTTGTATTGAATCCGTTTCAAACGACGCATTATTTGGTGGGGTGATATTGTCACACCCGATTACGACAGACAAGTTATCTCCAAAGATTTCACGTTGATTGTCTGCACAAATAATCGGCTGGGTTTTGTTTCCGTTGTCAATTGGTTCAATTGGTGTATTATTTCCATCATCAGGTGGCGGTGAATCAGGTGCTCGGTTAATCAAATAGAATCCAGCGCCACCTAAACTAACTAGCAAAAGCAGTGCAGAAATAGCAATTGCAAGTCCAGCATTTCCGTCTGCCATTGTAAATGGCAGTAGTGATTAGGTCAATATGATGTCGCCGTATCGGACATTGAAGAAAGATGCGTGTGGCAGTGACGGGAGCGGCCGGATTAATCGGCGGAGTGGTCTATGACATGCTAGTTGCTGAAGGCCACGAAGTCATTGGGATTGATCGGCCACATGAAGATTGGATGGAGGCGGGTAGGAATACCGATGATGCAACTGCTCCAAGCCGCGTAACCCATCACTTTGATTTAGCAGAAGCAACTGATTCAGAATGGCAGATGATGCTTGCAGATTGCGAAGTAGTAGTCCATTTAGCAGCAGATGCAAACCCCTCAAATAGCGATGAGAGTATGTTGAGAAACAACATTTTGGTAACTACTAATTTCATGCGTAATGCCAAGATATGTGGTGTGCGCAGAGTGGTGTTATCCTCATCTGGTCTTACTCAAGTTGGTCTTGAGGCTGAACTCTTGCCCGGAGGCTCTCTTGAAGGGCAACTTATCGGTGTAAGTCACGGAACTTCTACGACTAGCACATATGGTGAGTCCAAGGTATTCGTTGAACGACTCGGACAGTATTACTCGCAAGGGCATGAGATGGAATGCATAGTCGTAAGAATTGGTACAGTAATACCCAATGAGTCTGAGCATTGGGAAAGAGGCGGCAGGCTACAAGCAACCGCATTTTTACAAGTAGACGTTGCTAACTTCTTTGGCTCAGCAGTGGAAGCAGATTTCTCTTCATGGAATTCACAATCTTGCGAAGGTCATCCTAACATATCGGGATATCTTTTGACCGCAGCTCAATCTGATTCGCCTGCTAGGTTCATTGACCTAGAACCTGGTATTTCGGCGCTTGGTTGGAGTCCAATAGAATGGCCAAGTGGGCCGGAGAACCTTCAATGAATTCGTGGCTTATTTGGTGAGACAATGAAAGGCCCGTTCACACTTGGAATCGATGTTGGTACTAGTGCTACAAAAGTGCTACTGCTAGACAATTCAAGTGAATGGGTAATGGATTCTTGGCCAACTTCTGAGAGTCTTTGGGATAATCTTCTGCATTGGCTTGATGGGCGTGGCGAATCCATAGTCAGAGTTGGTATTACAGGACACGGTCCATCTGCTATTGTAATTCGAAATGGAGAGGTTATCGGTTCCAAAATTTCATGGTTTGATGATTTCCTAGAAGGTTGTGAGCGTGAGGTCGCAAATGATCACATTTTGACACAAAGTAGAGCATGGGTTCCATCCCGTTTAGCCCAGTGGGAAAAAGAGAATGGCCCGTTAGGTGATGGTGTTCCTGTGCAACTCAAAGACCTGCTTAACTGGCAATTAACTGGGGTGATTGGTCGTGATACTCGCTCAATGCGTGGATATTCAGGGGAAGGTGATTTTTTCCTTCCTGATGAGGTAATCGGATTAGTCAATAACGCCGGCTCAAAGATTTCTGGAATCTGTGTGGGTGCTGAGGTGATTTGTGGTTGCGATGATTTAACTGCTGGCGTAATAGGCTTAAATTCCAACAAAGGAGATTTGTTTAATCTTGCAAATACTAGTGAACATATTGGATTAGTAGGCGGCCAGCCGATGGAAGGATTCAGTTGGTTACCACAGATAGGTAAATTGCCAGCACTTTGCTATATGTCAACATCAACAGGTGGTAGCACACTTGCTAAAAAATTCAATGTTCAACCGAGTGCAGAAGCGGTAAAAACCTTCATTTCCCAATTGGAAAATGAAAAAAACAGCGGAATTATTAATGATGTCAATGGTTCAGCATGGGAGGCAATTAGAGAACTAAATCAGCCAATAAATGAGGTTCGAAATATGTTCCCAAACCATGAGATGTTGATAGGTGGCGGTTTGGCATTAATCCCACAAATTGTTGAATCAAGAGATGCAATACTTCGTGCTGGCCAAGAGGTCAGTGTTTTGGGTGTGGCTAAGTTAGCTCAACGGCCGCTTGCGGTGATATTTGGTGCAGGAAAAGTGGGGAGAGGTTTCCTCGGTCAACTACTGCTAAGAGCTGGTTGGAGAATTCACTTTGTTGACTCTAATTTAGAGTTGGTAAAGGCGCTTAAGGAAGGCAACTATGCTATCAGTAATTTAGCCACTGGTGAAGTAGATGTAATTTCAGAATATACTGTTTCTAATGATGAGTGGCGGTTGCAAGAAGCTTCCCTTATTCTCACATCATTAGGTGCCAATGGTTTAGCAAATTGGGCGCAATCAGTTTCTGATTTAGACAGAGATATTGACCTTATATTAGCGGAAAACCATCCTGCTCCTGCTAAACTGGTAAGGGAGCATATCAGTAGTTCAAAAGTTGGAGTTGCTCAAGCACAGGTATTACGTTCCTGTATTGAGCCAACAGAAGAACAGATTGCAGATTATGGTCCTCTAACTGTTCAGGTGCAAGATCATTGGACATTGCCTCTTGATGCGGATGCACTAACTCACCCCGAATTAGTCTCAAGTGTTCCTGGATTTGAAGCCAAACCGAATTTTTCTGTAGAATTAACAAGAAAATTGTATACCTATAATGCAATCAATGCAGCAGTGTGTTATCTTGGGGCGGAAAGAGGATATGTTTGGCTGAGTGATGCTGCTAATGATTCACAAATCGCCGATTTAGCAACTCAAGTAGGAGTAGAATCATCGGCCGCTCTGATTGCAGAATTTGGTTTTGATGAAGGAGAACAGCGTGATTGGTCAAGCCGGGCATTATCCAAATACCAGGATGTAACAATTCGTGACCCGATTGAAAGAAATGCTCGCGACCCAATTAGGAAATTGGGTTTACATGACCGCATTTTAGGGCCACTACATTTGTGTATCAAACACGGTTTACCTCATGATGCCTTAATTCAAACAATGAAGAGTGCTCTTACATACAGAGAACCAAAAGATTCGGCAGCGATACAATTGGTGAAGCATGTTGAGGATTTTGGTGCTTGGGGGGCGTTACAAAAGATCGCATTTGGGGCCGATAAATCTCTTGCTAATTACCTTGGTTAGTGATTTTTACAGTTTTGCTCAATAGAATTGATAGGCGGACCGGTCAAACGAGGGACATGGCGCGGAAGAGACGGGTGAAGAAGAGCGGGCCGAGCGGACCTCCGAGTGGCCCTCCAAGTGGTCCGTCATCAGGCCCTCCAAGTTCAAAATCTGGTCCGCCATCAAGAGGCCCACCTGGCTCTGCTAGAAGAGGCCCACCAGGGTCTTCACGTGGCCCTCCAGGTTCTGGGCCCAGTGGCCCCCCAAGTTCTGGACCCAGTGGCCCTCCAAGTTCTGGGCCACCAATGAGTGGTGGTCCACCTTCAATGCCGCCAATGGGTCCTCCAACAAGCACAGTTCCAATTGAGCCCGAAGAAGATGATTTCAACACCGTAGAAGAAAATCATGAGGATTCTGCTCAATATGATGAAGAATCCGATGAAACGGGATATGATGAAGAAATTGATTCAGATGATGAGGATATTGAGGATGAAAGTGCTGAATCAATCGAAATGGATGATGCATTAGCTATGGTGAGTTCAACAAGTCCATCGGAATCACCTTCGATGCCACCGATGGGTCCTCCTAGTGGGCCTCCATCAGGCTCAGACTCTCCTCCTCAAGCCCTCGATATGGCGGCTGCGTTCGGGGCTATTGGGATGACGCCATCTGATGATGGTAGCGCCACAATAGAAGAGGAAACTCCTGAAGAAGAACCGGGACCGGAACCGGGACCGGAACCCGAACTGGAACCGGAACCGGAACCGGAACCGGAACCTGAAGAAGAACCAGAATCATCTGGGCCTACTGTTGAACACAAAGAAGCAGATCCACGTGACGAAGTTGAGGTTGAAGTGGTTGAAATCGGAGAATTATCTCCGCTCCGAAAGCCCCTGCGAAACGCGGCACCACCTCCTGCTGAACCAGTACTAGAAACGCCCGTTTTGGAAGCAGCAAGTGAGATGGGGGACTCAAAGTTAGTTGGCCATATAGTGCCACATACTCATTGGGATAGGGCTTGGTACCTTCCTTTCCAGCAGTTTAGATACAAATTGGTTGAGATGGTTGATGACCTTCTTGATTTAATGGAGACTAATCCAGAATCTTTCCCTACTTTTGAGTTGGATGGCCAAACAGTAGTCATTGAAGATTATTTGGAGGTTCGTCCAGAAAATAGAGAGAGATTGATTTCACTTGTTGAATCGGGTCGATTATCAATTGGCCCTTGGTATGTTCTACCTGACGAATACATTGTAGGTGGCGAAGGACTTGTTCGCAATCTAATCGCTGGTAAGCGTGTAGCATTAGCTCATGGTGGATGCTCTGATGTCGGATATGTCCCTGATCCATTTGGACATGTTGGGCAATTACCCGCAATCCTTCAAGGATGCGGGCTTGACACTTTCATATTCACCCGCGGTGCTGGACCTTGGGTAGCAGAAGAAGCCAAAGGAATCTTCTATTGGCAAGCTGCTGATGGTGAAACCGAAGTCTTGGCAATCAAGCAAATTCCAGACTATCCAAATCTAATGGCATGGGGCTTTGAAGATAGGCCACTAGACCCTAAAAACTCACCCAATATCAACATAGATACAGCAATGGCAAAAATGGAAAGATTGCTTGATATGGCTAAAAAAACCTACAATTGGCGACCAGAAGATATGTTGTTTGGTCAAGGTAGCGACCATACTGCACCACAAACAACCTTGCCGAAATTAATCACTGCTGCTAACGACCATTTCGGCAAAAAGATTCAATTCAAACATTCATCTTTTTCCCAGTTTACAAGTGACTTGAAGTCATGGATTGGGCGTAAGAAAATGCATCGATATCAAGGTGAGTTACACGATGGTTGGGACCGTAACATCCTATCAGGTGTGTTTAGTGCAAGGCTCTACTTGAAGCGCCTTAATGACCAAACGATGCGTTCCTTAACTGACAGGGTTGAACCACTTAGTGCGGCCGCACGTGCGTACGGTGGGAGAAATAGACAAGAGCGTCTGAACCTAGCATGGCGAGAGGTTTTGAGGGCTCATCCACATGACGACGTTTGTGGTTGTTCAGTTGACGCTGTGCATGATGATAATGAAGTGATGTTCAAACACGCATCTGAGATTTCAACGATGTTAGTAGATGATGCGACTAATGAGTTGAGTGCTGCTTTCAATTTGCATCATGTTGACCGTGATGCGGTACCAATTTTATTGCATAACCCACTACCTATTGCTTGGTCAGGTACACTTCCTGTTGATTTGGCATTGCCAGCATATCGTTGTTATTTGCAAGCAGGAACACCTCTCAAAGTTGAGTTATCAAAACCAGCAGATGGTTGCATCATACAAACAATGGCGGCTCTTACAGAACCACAATTTGGATTGCATGTCCACGCAGACAGGGCAATCAATGTTGAGTTACCTCGAATACAAGGTGCAGTGCTAGTGCACAACCTTCCACCGGGAATCCACGTTGCCCATATCTTACCAGGCCATGGTGTGCAAAACTTACCAGGGAAACCAGTCAAGACAGGTGGCCGTCAAGGGCGCACTGATTGGATGGAAAACGGCCTTGTCCGAGTTCAATTTGGTAGGGATGGCCGTTTTGATGTAATTGATTCAGGCACCAAGCGGACTTACACAGGATTAGGTCGATTGGAGAATTCAGAGGATGCAGGTGATTCCTACGATTGGTCCGCAGGAGGGCATCCTGTGGAAGTAGGAACAGGTCGCGGCTCAAAGATGGAAAAGAGAGTGGAAGCAGTTGATACAAGAATTTGTGACTTGGATGATTCCGACAAGCGCTCAACTTCAGTCACCTTGATGATGGAAAATGAATGGTTGACAACAGTACTTGTGCAAGTTCATTGGTCACTACCTACTTCGTTTGATGATACCACTCAAAAACGCTCTGATGAAGAGGACTGGGTAACAGTTGAGCATTACATTACTTTACGCTCAGGTTCAAGATTAGTTGAGATTGAAACAATGATCAACAATACTTGTGAGGATCACCGATTAAGAGTCTGTTTACCAACTGGGTTGAACCCCAAAAAGGTGTGGAGTGGAGGGGTTTACGATGTACTATCAAGGTTGACGGACATCCCTCATGAGAGTGATTGGGAGCAACCATCTGTACCAACTCAGCATTTCAGTCAGTTCGTGACTATGCAAGACCGAGTTGGTGGTTTGGCAGCAATTGTGCCCGGCTCCAACGAATATGAAGTTGCCAAAACAATCGGAAAAGATGGATTTGATTTACGAATTACCATGCTACGTGCTACTGGGTGGCTCAGCCGAGATGGATTTGCCAGTCGGCGAAACCGTGCTGGCCCCTGTTATCCGGCACCTGGTGCTCAGTGTCAAGGACAATCATGGATGCGCTGGGGGATTCTGCCTTACGATGGAATGTGGGCTCAAGCAGGTGTGCACGAATCGGCAGAGAAATTTGCTGCTCAGGCAACATTGTTGCCAGCACATGGGAAACCACAACTCAATGGTTTCTTTGATGATCCACTTTCCAAAGGAATCCGTGGCCGAACAGCAGCACTGGTTCGATTTGTTGGTGATGGACCGCGACCATTGTTGTCAGCTTGTAAGCCAGCCGAAGATGGTGATGGTACAGTAATTAGGATTCACAATCCAACCAAACATGATTGGACAGGTAGAATTGAGACAGACCTGCCTCTGTTTGAATGCAATGAGTGCGACATGATGGAAAATCTTGGTAAAGCGGTAGACATAACAGATCAAGGCTGGGATGTTACCATTGGTTCAAAGAAAATTGTAACTTTCCGCTTCAAGTGAGGTTGCAACATGGTGGCAAAGGATGAGTTATGGCGTTATTTTTCGCCTGATTATGTGACTGCTCGCCAGCGTTTCCTTGACGCTGCTGAGAAAGCAGGGGCAAAAATCACATCTTTGCCGATTTCAGTTCGTGGCCCTTCTGATGAAAATCTTACAATCGATATTGCCTATATTGGAGGAGAGAAACCCTCACGAATGCTCATCCACACAAGTGGGGTGCATGGGGTTGAAGGATTTCCGGGAAGTGCAAATCAGGTTAGGATGTTAGAGCGTTTTTCAGCAGACGAATTACAAATTCCTGATGATACAGGTTTGGTGGTAGCACATTCAATCAATCCCCACGGGTTTGCTTGGCTAAGAAGAGTAAACGAGAATAATGCTGACTTGAATCGAAATTTTTTACCACCTGGTGAGCCTTACGTTGGTGAGCCTGAAAGATATCATGAATTGGATAAATTCCTAAATCCACGTTCCTACAAATCAACATTTGATATGTTCACATTGAGGGCGGCAGGTGTGATACTAAAGATGGGATTCAATGTTGCAAAACAAACTATTGCCGAAGGTCAGTTCGAAAGGCCAAAGTCGATGAGTTATGGTGGTCATCAAATGTATGAGGGGCCAAAACTTTGGTTAGAATATTTGTCAGGTGTGCTACCAAGTGTTAAGCGGGCTGTATGGCTTGATTTTCACACCGGATTGGGGCCATTTGGTGTTGATTCCTTACTTGTCTCAAATGAATTAGGTGAGGAGGCTTTCACTTCTCTTACTGCACGTTATGGCTCAAGAATTCAACCATTAGACCCAGACGCTGGTGTTGCTTACCGTATACGCGGTGGTATGCTCGAAGGATTATCTGCACGATTTACTGATATTGATTGGACATTGATTACGCAAGAGTTTGGAACTTACAAACCAGTCAAGGTGATCAAGACATTACGCGCTGAGAATAGAATGACTCAATGGTCAAATATTGGGAAGCGCGAGAAACTTCACTCAAAGGAGCGCCTAAGTTTGGTGGAAATCTTCAGTCCTAATTCCGATAAATGGCGAGGAATGATCATGGATAGAGGCCAAGCGCTGATTGATGATGCTCTAGCCGACCTTTGATTTTCGACAAATCCAAGCGTCGGGTTGATGGGATAGGGCGTTTCCGAAGGAATGTGGCTCGGAAGGTAGTGGCTCGTGCTCCAGTGCGGCTAGACTTTGCTGGAGGGTGGACAGATGTTGCACCTTACACTCATGATGTGGGTGGCGAGGTAGTCAATTTAGCCATCAACAAATATGCTACAGCTACGCTAGAGGTGGATGATGGTGGAATTCTCTCAGTCTCTTACACTTGTGAGGTTCCAGTAGGCTCCGGACTAGGTACGACAGGTGCAATCAATGTGGCGTTGATGGGTGCTATCAGTGCCATGGAAACTGATGATACCGGGCGTAAGGCATTAGCAGAACAGGCATTCCAGTTTGAATCACTCTTGGGAAATAAAGGCGGTCGTCAAGACCAATGGGCGGCAAGTCATGGTGGTTGGAATCATCTAATGTTCATGCAGGATGATGTTGAGGAAATGCCGCTTGTCCCTCTTGCTTCATCTACCAAGTGGTTAGAAAGACACTTGGTAGTAGTTAATTACAATATAACTCACGTATCTGGTGAACTTCACAAGAATATCTGGGAAAGATATACTGCTGGTGACAAAGAGGTTGAAGAAGGTCTGATGGCGATACGTCTAGCAGCTCGGTCCATGGCTAAAGGGGTTCAACAAGATAGGAGAGATGAGTTCATCGCAGCTCTTCACGAAGTATGCAGAGGGGTTGATTTACTTGACAAAGGACTACACGACCCATTCCGAGAAGTTGTGGAACCACTTCTTTCAAGCAAGGAAGTATTGGCTTGGAAGGCCCTTGGCGCTGGCGCTGGTGGTTGTGCTATGCTTCTGTGTAATCTCGGGAAGCGAGAGGCTGTCGAAGCCGCTTGTGAAGCGGCTGGATGGAGTCTAGTTGAGTGGGCTCCCGACATGGACGGTCTAACAATCACTGCCAACTGAGGCCATCGATTTTCGTTGACAATGTTGAGATGGCAGGTTCTAGGCAACCCACGATTTCTGCTTGCCACTGGGCTACTGCTAAAGCATTCTTCAATGGATTTGATTGTTCTAATTGGCGAGCAACGAGAAGCGGCCACCGTCCCATTGAAGGTGGCCAAAGTTGCACGTCACCTGGTAAATTTTCCAGATGATGAGGTTCTGATTCATGTGACCAAACAGGGTCACTCGCTAATTTTGTCAAAGCGCCTCTTTGAGAATTACAAAGAGCAACACTCCTTAGCGCATCAAGTCGGTTAGGACCTTCTTCATCAGGTCGGTCTAGTTCGCCGGGGGGTGCTCGTTCAAAGAGCAAAAACCCATGTTTATTTTCAGGCGTATCGGGGTGCCATCCAAGGCCTGCGAATACTGTGAAAAGGCTCTCCCAAGATTCTGGTGCCCGAATGTACCAACCCATTCGGTCAGGCTTGTTATCGACTTCCAAATGCCATGTCCAATCTGTCAAAAGTGGACTTAAAGAATTGCGAATTTGGCCTAGAAGTAGCCTTTCTTCTAGTTTTGAATCTCCTGTTGCCACAGTAGGTGGACCCATTTTTACCGCTACAAAAGCACTCAAAGTAAGGCCCAAGTCTTTTGGACAAATTGACCAACGATGTTCGCCTAATCGTTCGGGACCTTCATTCATTTGAGTTGGTTCCATAGTCCAACGGTGTATGCTTTTCTCTTCATCATCTCCTACGCCTAATCGGAAACTGATTCTATCATCAGCAAGTGTCAATGCACCATCATGGGTTGTGAATTTCAAGTCACCTTGTGGTTCAGGGGAGTGACTCCCTGGGTAAGGGTGATCATCAAAGTCAAGTTCTTGCCATAGGCGGGTGAACAAGGCTTTCTCCATGAGTGGGCGAGAGGCTGCTTACTGATTACCATGCCTAATCTAGACATCTCAAGGGGTTGAGTGGTGTGCGCTCTAAGTTTTCCAAAATAACATGTTTTGCATCCTGCCTATCAAGTGGTGTAGGGCTAATAGATGCAGTATCTAGAAGGCCATTCCAGATAGATTCTGAAAGAGTTGCGAAGTTGACTGCGAAGTGGTAGGAATTTAGGATAAATTCTGCTTTCGGATGGTTGGTGAATCTCCCGCCATTGAACAGGGCTTCTGCGCGGTTTAGTTGAGTGCGAGCGATGATCGAGGCAAAGGCTCGGTCAGCTCTGAGGTTGTTACCAAGTCCAGCCTTTGTGACTAGGTTTGTGATATGAGCACAAGCACCAGGGACGAAAGTATCGTCTCTAAACCAGTTATGAGATGGCATCCAGATTTGTTTGGCTAAATCTTGGAATGTGTGTAGGTATCGTAGGTGTAGGATTAGGTCGCTGCTCATTTTGATGAGCGTAGCGAATGAAAATCGTGATTCGTAATCGTCAAATCCTGATTGTTTTAGGAATTCATCTAGTATCTCATCAGAGTCACGATTTGGATTGTCAGTTAGAGCGATGACTGCATGCGCATTCATTTCTGACCAGAAGTCATCAGAAGCGTGGTCTGCAGACCATCCACCACCACGCGGGATGATGTAGGTGCCAGCCCAGTTTGGAGGAGTTGAGTTGGCAAGTCCTGTGGTAGTTTCCTCATCTACTTCGGGGAAACCTTGGGAGAGTGAATGTCCCAGCCAATTTGGCACAAGACCGAGGAACTCGTATTCACGTTCACATTGGAATTCAATTAGGCGTGGTGGGCCATCAAGTTCGATGGAATTATTCCATGGTTGGTTGCGCCAGTAGTCTGTTGCTGTATGCTTAACTGATACTACTAATCTCGTATTATCATTCCAAGTGGCTAATCCAGCAGATTGTTGCTCCGAATCTGCATGGAATCCATCCTCACCTAAATCCCACATTCTGAGAATACAATACATGCCTAACTGCTCACAAACAATCTCTTCTAGTTCCGATACAATTCGTTGCAGTGCCCCGATTTTACCTAATCTTTCACAGATATTACACTGACAAGAGAATGGGTTTATTCGTTTAGCCCAAGAGTCAGTTTCAAATGCTTCTCCAAAGCGAAAAATAATTCCTTTCAAATCAGGATATTGGTTAAACAATGCATGTAAATTAGTGTTTATTGAGCGCCAAGTTTCATCATCGTGTGGGCAACCATTACTGCCCTGAGCAACCTCTATTGGTAGTGTGAATAGGTCTTCCATTACCCATGTTTCAAGTCCTGAATCCAATGCATCTTGGATGCGTTTATTTAGATCAGAAATCCGCTGAGATACTTCGGGACTCGTAGCGTTTTCCATGACAAGAGATAGGCAACCAAACAGTTGGTCAGCCACTACTAAATCAGTAAACCCACGTTCAGAGAGGAAAGATGGATTGCGCCAGCGAGTTGCAATTTCGTCTTGATTAGGTGGGTCGTGGACGTATGCTATTTTCATCCGCTTACGATTTGATGTTTCATCCATCTCATCAACAGTCACATTACCACCTCAATATCAGAATGAAAAGTCCAGCCTATTTCAGAAAATGCCGAGGCTGCCATGTTTGGGAAATCAGAATTAGGTATGATGCCAAAAATTGAGCCTCCAGAACCGCACTGCTTAGCGCACGAACCAAGTGAACGTGCCAACTTGACTGCATCCAAAGTCTCACCAAGGGCCTCTTCACCAAACAATTCTAGACGCAAATCAAAATTAGTGTCAATCAAAGATGCAAAAGAAGTAGAATCGCCGTTGTCAATTGCTTGACGTCCTTCATTTGCACATTTAGCGAGATGATGGATAATTTCAACCATTTCAGAGTCTTGTTGTTGCCATCTTTCCGCAATACTGGAGTGTGTTTTTCCTGAATCTTCTCCACTTGGTGCGTGTGCAACCCATAACTTAGGGAAGTTCTCAGCATTGAGTTCGGTGTAAACTCCATAACCCCGATTTGTCATCAATTCTTTATCAAAATCCATGTGTAACATGCATCCATAAGCCTGTGGTAATCGGTCTTGTAATCCTGCAACCATGCCGAGTTCTTCAGTCTCAACTTTCAACACCAACTCGGCTAATTCACGGGCGCTAATTGTATTCATAGGAATATCGTGAAATGCCATTAATGTAAGCATGAATGCTGTTTCTATTGCTGATGAACCGGAAAGTCCAACACGATAGGGAATAGTAGTTTCAACTTCTGCTTTGAAAGGTGAAACAGTGCGGCCAAAGTGGTTTTCAAAAACGGTGATAGTTGGTTGCATGATTCTTTTCAATCCCGAATTATTGGGTAGTTCATATGACGAACCATCTGCATTTTGTGGAGAGAGAGTAACGGTAGCTTGCCAATTCCATACTGGGGCTGAAATACAGGCACCAAAATAACCGTCTGACGGGTTTCCTAGTAACCCGATTCTAGCCGGAGTTGAGCACGATACGCGGTTAGCCACAATGCTCGCTCGGTGGTTACTACACATGAATTGATGCCTGATTAGGCTAATGTGGTCAAGTCAGGGGTAAATCCATGAATGGAATAGTTAGCCCAATCAAATGATGTGGGGAGTGATTCCAGCCGCTGGTCGCGGTAGTAGAGTTGCAGATGACCATGTTAACGGTTGTAAGGAATTGATTGTAATCAATGGCCGCACTATGCTTCAACGCACAATAGACGAATTACGTGCGGCAGAAGTTGATGGAATCGTAATAGTCACTTCACCAAACAAACCAGCAATCAAAACCAGCCTAGAAGAATCTGGTGAATTAACGCGAGGTGACATCAAATTTGTTGAACAAGCCGAGCCAAATGGTTTGGTGGATGCAATATCACAAGCAATCCCAATTTGTGGAGAAAATATGCTTGTAGCCACGCCGGACAACTTGTACATCCGTCATCCTTGTCCAGCATTCGAACTTTTGCGAGTTCATGGGGCATCTAAGAGGTGTGTGATTGGCGTGGTGCCTGTGGTCAGTCCTTGGGGTGAAATGCTTGGCGATACTGGGAGAGTTGATTCCCTTTACAATTCAAAAAATTCAGAGCACCGAGCCTTGAGTGGTATTCTTGAAAAGAGGAAAACCAAACCCTTCCCTCTAACTGATCCTCCACGCTGGAGATGTACTGGTAGAATGATTGTAACAACCGAATTTTGGTATCAGACTGGCCTTGATGATGTTGAGAAATTAGGCGCACTTGCTAGCCAGGGTCGGTTGCTGGCCGCTGAGTTGGATGCCGATTACATTGACATCGGGATTCCAACGGGGTTGGCGTATGCTCGTGAGCACTATGGTGAGGATTGAAACAATTCAAAGCCAACCATCCTTTTCAAACATTCATGGCCGACAGTTGTCCGATGCATATCGGGCCATGTGACTGCATTTTATCCACTGAAATGGATGTACCTGAGGTTATTTGCCCTAGAGATGGCGCACCTTATGAAAAAATTGTACTGCACATAAAATATCGAGGGGAAGAAAGGACATTTGAACTTGAGGAAGTGTCATGGCGCAAATTCATTAAAAAACACAGAAAATTTAGAGTTAAATTTGGGGACATGGAATGGGATATTGAGTGCGACCGGAAAAATAAGGTTGAAGGTTATGACAAACATCACCCAAGAAATAAGATGATTCTCTTGAAAAATATTCACTTCCCTCTTCCTCACTCACAGTATAGGATTGATTTCGGTTGGTGGTTGCCCAGATTTGAGGGTGGACCAAAATCCAAAGGTCGTTTTGCATTCTTTGAATTGTATCACGATGATGAGCCATTATTCACCACTCAAATAGGAATATATGTTGAAGATGATTTTAGCCATTTGACTCCTGTTTGGGAGCAGGATTAAGTCATTCGATATCTTCATCTGAACAATCAGTAGGTGCAGTAACTGGATTACATCTAACACCTAAATCAACCCAGTATTCAAACCCATCAACTTGAGATGGGTAATCAGTTGCAATCGTGTGCGATCCAACTTCAATAGCTGCATCCCTACGTGCGGTTTCGTTATTGTCTGCTTCACCATTATCAGCACTATCTGCGCGGCTTCTGACAATATATCCTGCTTCAACCAACGCTCGAATTTCATCTCCCTCTTCAACAGGATTCGTATTGGAGAAAATTGCGGCTTCTGGGGTATTAGCAACTGACATTGTGAACATAGTAGCACCTTCCAAATTTGGGAATTGGGAGTGATAGTCATCTCGTAAATCTCCACCCCCTAGCAACACGAAAACCGCCTTTCCTCTCGACTCATCAAGAAGAGGCCATCCCGAAGTTGTGACTGCTGTTGACAAGTTTTGATGTTCGCCCCTAACATCATCTGGTGTGATAATTTTCTCCTTTGGCCATACTAAGTTGATTTGCTCTTCTACATCTTCTAGCATGCTTTGTACATCTAGCACAGTTGTTGTGTCTGTTGTTTCCCATGTCCATTCTTTTGGCTCTATCCAAACCATCAGTGGCACATGATTAGGTGATGAATCACTCCATTCTAGTAGAACCCCTAGGCATTGTTGTAATGTTTGGCAAGTTGTACCCCTGTCGTATTGGTTGTGGTAAACCCGTAACTGTTGACCAGGACTCCACCAAACATCAATCTCAAATTGGCGTACGTCAAACTCTTCTGCTTGGATATCAAGAGGTTCATGTGTGTAATCATAGGCTCTAATAGTAGGTCCAGATGGCTTAACATGATACGAATTATGAGTGCCTTTCATCTGTACATGGTTTATCCTCAACGGAGTTGTAATTTCTTCTTCATTATCTAATTCATCAGACTTCTCAAAGCCTAGGCAACCAACGAAAGATGCTAGCAACATCAAAACGGCCAGTGTCAGTGCTCTGGCTCTCATCTATTTTGATGAGGCTGACTTGTAATGATGAAACCTACGCTAATCTTAGTCCATTATGACAATTTCACCGGGAGTTGCAATCATGTATGGGATTTTGTCGCCCCTTGATTCAACTTCATCAACAAAAATTTGCGGGTCAACCGTATTACCTGGATCCATACCATAATGCATTGGGATTGCCAATCCAACATCAAGAATCTCTGCTAAATCGCAAGCCTCGTCATGTCTTAGGTTATCATTTCCATTAATGCACAACATGGCGATATCAATCGGTGCTTCTCCTGCACCTTCAACACAAAGCAAGCGTGCGGCTCTTTGAATGTTGGAAACCCAATTAGGATATGGTCGAGAATCACCCATGTGAAAGACTGTAGTGCCATCACAACGAATTAGGAATCCTAGGTATGTGTGTGCACCTCGGTCATCAACATCCAATTCTTCGTGTGCTGCAGGAATCGAAAAGAACGAGAGTCCTTTGCTCAATTGACCTGAGTCATTTCCATGCATGGAGTGGATTCTACCTCGTGGAATCCCCATTTCAATAATCATTTTCCGGCTTCGCAGAGGTACTACAAATTTTGCAGCCGGAAATTGCTCTGCTAGTTTTGGTAGGGTGGTTGGGCAGATGTGGTCATCGTGCCAATGGGTGCAAAAAATATAGTCAATATGAGGGAATTCATCAGGGGCTAAGGGAAATTCTCCAAGCAATTTCCCCCACTGATCTCCAGCCTCTAAATCACGCCACCATGG
>JAQXFA010000051.1 GCA_029250565.1 Candidatus Thalassarchaeaceae archaeon | reverse complement strand
GGGCAACGGGGCATTATCACACTGTGCCACACTAAGCCTCATAACAATTCGCCACTAAATATGCGGAATGTGAACAGTTGTAGTCTTATTCTTCTGACTCGTTTACTATGTCCCCGTGTTGCCTTTCAGCCTTCAGACGAGCCCTTTCAGAAGATTTCCTTACCGTACGATAATACTCTTGTCGAATTGAGGGGATTAATGCCGATGGTAACCACTTTTCTTCAGCGACGGAGAATCCATAAATTGCAACTACAGGTAGCACTAACAATAAAATTGGTTGAGCGGTGATTCCAACTAGCACTGCGATTAGAACAAATCCACGATAAAGACCTGACTGCCACATCACAGTAAGGGGTTTTTTGTCTACCACAGCAGCACCTTGCCATGAGCCAAGTGCTGCTTCAATTGCTGGTAATGTAATAGTTATCCATACCCCAGTCAAAATCATTGGCCAATTGAACCCGGATACGAAGCCAATCCAATTTGGATCTGCCATCCGGATCATCAGGTATGAGGCTTGTAACGCGCCCATCCCAAGACCCATTGTCCACCCAGAAGTAGGAGAAGCGAGTAATAACCTCACTTTTTCCCTGGATAGTAAATAATGAAAAATTAGAGACTGGGCAAGTCCGACAAATATCATCAAACCAAGTGTTTCAATCAATACTGCCCCAGTTTGTGCTACAAGGCTGATAAAAAGTCCATCAATCAGGATTCCACTAAATGCCCCAAGCACAATACCAAATGCAAGATGCTTGGTCGCATTTGGCATATCATAGAATCCAGCCATATTCTGCATACCACCCCGCCAACCGACGTATACACCGAGGGTTCCAAGGGCAATGAGAATCTGAACCTGATACTGAGGCAGGTCTAATGCCATAGTGGGGGCGAGATGTTGTCTCTTGATGTATTCACCGCTTCAACAATTAGTAGTCCGGCGCATTCAAACGGGATGGGTGTGACCGCCGCATAGGTGGATGCATGGCACTTGAAGGGCTGAAGGCTGGAATCTTTGGTGCTATTGCTGCCCTAAAGGGCAAACGTAAGTTGGATGAGGGCGAACTTGCCGAGATGATCAAAAGTATTAGAGTCGCTTTACTTGAAGCAGATTTCAATGTTAGGCAAACTAAGGAAATTTCAGAGAGACTGGAATCACGGATGAGGGAAGAAGAACCCCGCCCGGGAGTGATTCTACAAACTCATGCACTGAACATCATATACACCGAATTAGTTCGTATGCTCGGGACACCTCGAGAAATCATACCACATAACCAGACTATTCTCATGGTCGGACTTTACGGACAAGGAAAGACTACTACCACTGCAAAATTAGCCGAATGGTGGCGTAAAAAGCACAACATGAAAATTGCTGTGATAGAGGCGGACGTGCACCGCCCTGGAGCATATGCACAATTGCAACAACTTCTAGCAGATTCTCCAGTAGAAGTATATGGTGAACCTGAAGAAACTGATGCGTTGACCATTGTGAAAAACGGATTAGCAGAAGTTGGTGGTGCTGACTTAGTAATCATTGACACTGCTGGCCGAGATAGGTTAGACGAAGCATTACAAGATGAATTAGATGCAATCCATAGAGTTGCAAAAGCAACAGAACGTTTCCTTGTAATTGACGCACAGGTCGGCCAAGCTGCCGGGCCTGTCGCAGCATCTTTCCATGACCTAGTTGGCGTAACAGGAGTTATTGTCACCAAATTAGATGGTACCGCACGAGGCGGTGGTGCACTTTCAGCGGTCGCAACTACTGGTGCCCCAATTGTCTTTATTGGAGAAGGTGAAAAGGTTTCAGATCTTGAAAAATTCGAATCTGATAGATTCATTTCAAGACTCCTCGGCATGGGAGATATTAGAGGTTTAATCGACCTTGCCCCCGAAGATTTGGATGCAGAAGAAGCAGCAAGAATTGCAGAGCGACTTATGTCAGGAAGATTTACCCTCAATGACATGTACAAACAAATGCAAATGATGTCAAAAATTGGGACTGTTGACAAAATCATGTCACATATGCCGATGGGTTTCATGGGTATGGGTAACATGTCAAAGAAGCAAAAACTTGAGATGCAAACCAATCTTGAAAAATTCAAGATAATAATGGACAGTATGACCTCTCACGAAAAGAACGAACCGTTGGTTCTCAAACAAGAGAGAATAAAGAGAATTGCACTTGGTTCAGGTACGACTGAAAGAGACGTTAGAGATTTGCTTGCACAATGGAAACGCTCCCGCAAGATGATGAAAGGCGTTAGAGGAAACCGTAGACTTCGAAAACAGATGAAAGATATGATGGGCGACATGGATGATGTCGACATGCCGATGTGAAGGTGAACGTTTGCAAGAGAGAAGATTCGCCATTATTGGCCATCGAGCCAAAAGTAATGGGAAATTGAATCTTAACGATTTAGCCGGAAGTGCCGGCAGAATGGATGTATTAGTCCGTGCCATTAATTCTGCACTATTCTTATCTCACGGCATCAGAAAGAATACACACATCACAATTCACATGATGGGTGGAGAAGGGCCACCAAGAAGAATTTGGTTTGATGGTGCTAAGGTTTGGGGGCTTCATCCCGACGAAAGAGCAATTGCCGGGCAAATTGGGAAAATAATGATTGAACCAACACCAGCTCGTGGCCACTGGATAGAGCACCAGCCAGGGATTTGGCACTCTGGAGGAGACCTCTCCGTCACACTAAATGAATGGGATAAAGAAGGTGTTGAAATAGTAAAATTAGATGCTGATGCAGTGGCATTTTCTGAACAATACAACACATCAATTAACAATAGAATTGGATTCATTTTATCTGATGACCAACCATTTACAGATGAAGAAAACAATCTTCTTGAGCAAAAAAGCAAATCAATTTCACTAGGTAAAAAATGGATACAAGGACACACAGCAATAGGTGTAGTCCACCATTTACTAGACACAATTATTGATCAATAACAAGCCAAGAAGGTAACCCTTCGCCTGAATGAGTTGTCACCAATAATTCATCTGAAATGGCCAATGGATGACCTTGAGGCCATGTCCCAAGGGTAGAAACACTTGCAAATCCCAAACGTACGCGATTCGAATCACCATTTTCTATCGGTTCATCTTCAATGCTTGCAGCACCTAATTGAATATTCCATTCATCTCTATCAATAGAATTGTCACCTACAATTTCTATCGCGCCACGATACCACCTACCTCCTAAATGAGTTGAAGAAAACTCATCTTGCCATCCAACAGGGACATTTAGATTGACATAAATGTCACCTAAAATCAATGCATTTCTCAAAATCTCTTCATCGTTATCACCTTCTGGCATGGTAAAACTCCCATCTTTTCGCCCAAGGTTTACAGGGGTTTCAGGAATAATCTCACAAATGTGTTTAACCAATTCTAGAGTAGCTCGTAATGCATTTGAATAATCATTTGGCTCAAAAGTATCCAAACTAGTTGCTATTGCTGGCATACCACAAGTTCCTGCTTGACGGGCTCCTCCAATCGTACCCGAATGTAATACGTCAACAGACATATTTGGGCCACGATTTATTCCGCTGATACAAAGCGATGGGGATGGGATATTATGTGGAAGACCTCCAGATAGTGCGGTTAATACACAATCCGCGGGATAACCTGAAATGTCGAATAAATCAATTTGAGGACCACCATCATTCACTCTATAGATTTCAAGTAAATCATTCCTACGTCTCAATTTCATCTCTCTATGTAATGTGAGGTGCATAGTTGAGGCTGATCGTTCGCGGTCTGGGGCGCAAACCACAACCCCATATCCAGCATCATGAAGTCCCTGAACAAGGGCAGTAATACCCGGTGCCTCGATTCCATCATCATTAGTTATCAAAATTGTATGGCTCATTATCACTCACCTTCATCTGCTACATATGTTAATTCATCAATTGATACTTGGCCAATTGTAACCATTATCACACCTAATATCAAAAATATTCCACCAATCCAAGTATAGACACCAGGCACATTTGTTGTACCAAGGAACCAACCAATTAGGGAGCCAATCAATGGTTCAAACAGCACTGCAACCGAAATAACCAGAGGTGGGAACCAACGTAATACCCCATTTATTCCTGTATGACCAACTAAACCAGGCCCGATAGCAAGGTAAGCTATCGCAGGTAACCAAAGAACATCATGCCAACCAAATAGTGAACTTACTGCTGGTAATCCCCCTAGTGAAGTACCTTCAATCGCAATAGAACTTAATCCAAGTAATATGCTGGCAATAAAAGTAACAGGAAAAGCGTAGATGAACAACGGCATCCACTCACGAAGAACCCTGCCTGCAACTAAATATCCAACAATAGCGATAGCGCCGATAAATGCTGCAAAATCACCTATTAGAGTTACTTCTCCTTCATTTGTCACACCTAAGAGGGTAATCCCTGCGCCTAGAAAGCCAAGAAATGCCCCACTCGTCTGCTTTGGAGAAATTTGTTTCCCTAAGAAATAAAGCCCTGCCACAATAACTAGTGGGTGTGCTGTGACAAATAACAGACTATGAGTCAATGAGGTGTGGTCAAGTGACCACACCCAACTACCAAAATGTATCCACAGACAAATAGAAGAACCAATAATTGCTAAGATAACTGGTCTTTCTTTTATTCGAGAAAACGTTTTTGCGTCATTTTTCCTTAGATTAACAATTTGATAGATGAATGGTGGAAACAAGATAAGGGCGGTTGCCTGCAAACGCCATGATGCCCGCAATATTGGATCCACTTCACTAATCAATTGGAAAACTGCACCAGCACTTGATACAGCTAATACCGAGGTTGCTAATATCAACCACGCGAAAGTAGGGGGTGGCTGCTGGGCCACGTGATTACCTCACTCTAACTCGGCTTCTAAAAGTTCATCTTTCGGACCGATTATCCCAGCCTTCCTGAATAACATATAGATACCTAAACCTAACACTAAATTCATCCCTAAAAATGAGGCAAATCTAGCATAAGGGTACCAACCAAGGTCACCCAATACCTGTTCCTCCATGACGGGGTTTCCATCTGGATCCAAAACAGGGGTTTCATCGATTAATATTGGCACAGATTCCCCTGTTGGAAGTTCATCCACAACAGCAAACACAGCACTCTCTACACCAAGGAAGGCTTCGCCAGTCAACATACCTGCGGCAAGCATAAACGTACCAAGTAACATGATTGCCCGAGTTCTTTCAGCTTCTTTGTTACCTTCTTCTTCACGGATTTTATCAATCTTTGGAGCCAGCCTCTTTGCCTCCCACCAATCTCTCAAACCGCCACCGATTAACATCGGGAAAGTAGCCAAAGTAGGTAGATACATACCTAATCCAAAGGATGTACCCATACCAGTAGCCCATTCAATGAAACAACCAAGCAAGAAACCTAATCCTAATGCATAGAGATTGCCTTCATTCTCTGCCAGTAGAATTGTGAAAGTAGCGAAGGCATTTGCTTGTGGAGCAAGTAAATCAATGCGGCCATCTGCAAGCATCTTTGAAAGGAATATTGCAACACCTGCGCCAAGGATTGCACCAGGGACAACACCCATGATATTTCCTTTTGAAATGTGATAAGGTCGGTTACCAATGTAAAGGCTGTTTTTGTAATCCCCAACTACAGTCCCGGACATCGAGATAGCAGAACCAAACACTGTAGTTCCGACAAGACCCAACAAGATTGCTTCCTCTTTAGTCAGACCAAAAGTATCTTTTAAATTTAGGAATAATCCTAGCAGCCCAAGTAAAACAATGAAAGAAGTACCACTTACAGGTTCAATACCTGTTTCACCCATGACACGCACCGCAATAGCACCAAGTAAGAAGGTTGCAACGCCCACGATTATTGCGAATAGAAGGCTTGGAATTAGTGGGAAACCACCAATTGTAAAGATGAAAGTCATTGCAAAGAAAGAGATAATGATGAAAATTGGAAGATGGTAAAGAGGCCATTCGTACCATCCCCTTTCTTCCATATATTCTGCACCTTGTTCTCCTTTGAACGCGTTTTTAATGTCGCCGAAAATATTGACAAAAGTTGGAGCCATCTTGGCCAAGCCAAGGAATCCACCACCGAGAATGGCACCAATAGCAATCACTCTAATCAGTGTAGAATATACTTTCATCT
>JAQXFA010000050.1 GCA_029250565.1 Candidatus Thalassarchaeaceae archaeon | reverse complement strand
AACAATCCTGAGAAAGACAACAATTGCTTGTCACGCTCATTTAGTGCATCTTCACCGACAATCGCTACAAGACCACGCAATTCACGTCCTTGTGCGTATGCAGCATACATCTGGTCAGAAACCGATTTGTGGTCTTCACGGGTTGTCTTCTCACCAATTGTACCACCCATTAGGCGGGACAAACTTGGAAGTACGTTGATAGGTGGATAAATACCACTTCCATGCAATTCTCTTGAAATTACAATCTGTCCTTCAGTAATATATCCTGAAAGGTCAGGGATTGGGTGGGTAATATCGTCACCAGGCATGGTAAGGATAGGGAATTGAGTAATTGACCCCTTCTTCCCCTTCACTAATCCTGCACGTTCGTACAACATTGCTAGGTCAGTGTACATGTAACCCGGGTAACCACGTCGTCCTGGAACTTCTTCTCGAGCAGCTCCAATTTGTCGCAGTGCGTCACAGTAATTTGTAACGTCAGTGTAAATGACCAGTACGTGGTAATCGTGCTCAAAGGCAAGATACTCTGCCGCTGTAAGAGCAAGTCTTGGTGTAATAAGTCGCTCAACCGCTGGGTCGTCAGCTAGGTTGACGAACAGAACCGCGTTTTCTAGTGCTCCTGTGCGCTCCAGATCGCTTCTGAAGAAATTGTATTCTTCCGCTGTAATTCCCATTGCACAGAATACCACAATAAATTGTTCATCACTTGCTGTCAACTTTGCTTGACGAGCAATTTGCAGAGCGATGTCGTTGTGTGGTAAACCAGATGCACTGAAGATTGGCAATTTCTGTCCGCGTACAAGTGTAGTACAGCAGTCAATTGCACTAATTCCAGTCTGGATAAAATCGTGTGGACTCTGACGCGCATATGGATTAATTGCAGCACCGATAATGTCTGCTTTACCATCCGCAATAATTTCTGGACCACCATCACGAGGGCGTCCAGCACCGTCTAGAATTCTTCCAACTAGGTCATTGCTCACTGGTAGTTTGAATACATCGCCAAGGAACTTGACTCCTGTTGTTCTATCAACACCTGCAGTGCCTTCGAAAACTTGTACAACCACCAAATCATCGCTGGTGTCTAGAACTTGTCCGTTCTTCATGCTGCCATCTGTTAGACGCAATTCAACGATTTCTCCGAATGCGACTGGTTCTGTCTTGTTCAAGAACACGAGTGGTCCCTTAACGTCTGTAATGGTACGATATTCTTTTCCTGCCATCTAAATTCCCCCTTAATTCTCCTCCGCCGCAGCGGCAATTTCTTTTGTCATATCAGCAACTAAGCCCTCAATTCGGTCAAGATAATTCTCTTCAAATCTTGAGCGCATCAAATTACTGCGTGCTGGAACGTTAACAACATCCTCAAGCATTCCACCGGCTTCAATCGCATTCTTAGCTTCACTCTGGAAGGTCAGAATTGCCTTTGCCATGAGATATTGTTGTTGCACGCCAGTAAAGGCGTCAATCTCGTGGAATGCATTTTGCTGCAAGAAATATTCACGAATCATTCTTGCAACTTCTAAGGTCAATTGTTGGTCAACAGGTAGTGCATCGGAACCAACTAACTGTACAATTTCTTGTAGTTCCGCTTCAACCTGAAGCAGACTGCTGATTTCAGTTCTGACTTCAGGGAAATCAGCAGCAATATTGTCTTTGAACCACTGGTCAAGCGACTGTGGGTACAAAGAATAGGAGTTCAGCCAGTTGATTGCTGGGAAGTGACGTTGCCTTGCGAGAGGCGCATCAAGACCCCAGAAAACCTTCACAATACGAAGAGTTCCTTGACTGACAGGCTCGGAAATGTCACCACCAGGTGGAGACACAGCACCAATTACTGTAACTGATCCATCTTCACCCTCAAGGGTTTCAACACGTCCTGCTCGCTCGTAGAACTCTGCCAAACGACTGGATAGGTAAGCAGGGTAACCCTCCTCACCAGGCATCTCTTCAAGACGTGATGAAATTTCACGCATTGCTTCTGCCCAGCGGCTAGTAGAATCTGCCATTAGAGCAACATCGTAGCCCATGTCACGGAAATATTCTGCAATTGTGATTCCTGTGTATACAGATGCTTCACGAGCCGCTACAGGCATGTTAGAAGTATTTGCAATCATCACTGTCCTGTTCATCAGAGGCTTTCCAGTGTTAGGGTCAATAAGTTCAGGGAACTCATCCAACACTTCTGTCATCTCGTTACCACGCTCACCGCATCCGATGTAAACCACAATTTGTGCATCGGAGAACTTTGCTAGTGATTGTTGAGTTACAGTCTTTCCAGACCCGAATGGTCCTGGGATTCCTGCTGCTCCACCCTTTGCAAGTGGGAACAAGAAGTCAAGAATTCTCATGCCAGTCACTAGAGGTGTGTCTGGCGCATACTTCTGCTTGTACGGGCGAGGTGCACGTACTGGCCAACGCTGCATCATTGCAATCTCTGTACCATCATCAAGTACACAGACCGTTTCTGATACTGTGAAATCACCACCCTTGATACTCTTAATTGTACCACTTGTGTTTGGAGGGACCATGATTTTGTGGGCGATCGTTTCAGTCTCTTGAACAGTACCAACTACATGGCCACCCTCAACTTTGTCCCCTTTCTTAGCAGTAGGCTCAAAGGTCCACTTTCTCTCTTGGTCAAGACCGTCTGCATCAACACCTCTTGTGATGAAAGTACCCATCTTCTCAAGTAGAATTGGTAGAGGTCGCTGAATCCCATCATAAATCTGAGTCAACAAACCTGGCCCCAACTGTACCGACAAGGTTTGGCCGGTGTTTGTAACCGGTTCACCAGGGCGTACACCCGAGGTATCTTCATACACTTGAATGACCGCTTTTTCGCCGTGTAATTCGATAACTTCACCCATTAGGCCTTCATCACCGACTCGTACCACGTCGTACATCTTAGCGTTCAATCCAATTGCAGTCACTACTGGTCCAGATATTCTGTATATTTGTCCATTTTTACTCATTTCTTCACTTCCTTCAAATTATTTATTGAGTTTCACTTCCAGAGATCGACGCCAATTGCACTCTTTATCTGCTCTCGCAAGGTGTTATCCTGCTCAGTGCCGATACCGAGAAACGTCGGTGTTATGCTATCCGACAGCTGGATGCGAAGCCTGTCGGGCATTTTGATAAGGTCAGAAGCGTCAATCACGACGATACCGACCTCCTTGTCATTGAGGAGTTGGCGTAAATCCTTCTCCATCTCCTCATCATTTAGCGGGTTTAGTATGCGAGTTACCCCCGCAAGTTGGAATCCAAGGCTGAATTCTGGTGTGCCTACTACTGCAATCTCCATTTTCATTCCTCCTTACATTCTCAAATGGGCTTCAATGACTTCATCGGAAAGGCCCGCTGCCCTTCCACGAATCATCATGCGTAGGTTAGAAACCTCGCAAGCCTTTCGTTCTACATAGTTGATGACAGGGAAAGCCGATAGAGGATTCAATATCGCCATTCGAGCCAACATAACCATGCGTTGATCAACTAAGTTGTTCACTATTGGGTCAAGTGTGCCATTCTCGCGCGAAGCGATAAGAGCATCATCAAAGCCACTATCATTGAAATTCTGTGCCCTGCGTAATATCTCAATCAACGCTTCCTCAGTTTCTGCTTCCGCAGCCTGCTTAAGGCTAGTTGAATTGAGAGCATGACCACCTTGCAACATTAATTCGTTTCTTTTATCCGAAGATAGATCCTGCTTTAGAGAACGGAATAAATTAATCACATTTCGATGGTCGATTTCAGTACGCAAGTACTTGAGTAACTGTGGATGACTACTTGCACCTACTCGTAACTTTTCAGTAGCGTCATGGTAGTAATGCCTATCAAGAGCATCTTCCAAAGCCATCAAGTTGTTACTATCCTCAACAGATGACAATGCCTTACCGAACTTTGTCCCAGACAGTGCTGAGACAGCATCAGAAAGGTTGTTTGAATTTTTAACAATTTCCAACCACTGTTTGTTAGCTTCATTTTCTTCTGGGAGCACTTGACTTGATACAACCTCATCAGATACTCCACTACGTACGGCTCTCAAAGCAGTCTTTACCTTCTGGTAGGTGTATCTCTCTACATAGATAGATACTAAATCACCAAGGTGTCCTTGACAGAATCGTTGTACTTGATTCAAATCTCGGTCCATGTTGTGGTTAAGAGCAGCCTCAACAAGGTCTGCCCCACTGAGACGGGTAGCATACAGGTCTAAATCAGCCCTGTAACCCATTTCAGATATGCTGGAAGCCATGGCATCAGGCTCCTGCAACAATAATTGTCGCATCTGTGTTGAGTCAATTAAGCCAGCCTTACGCGCCTTACTGCGCGCAGAGGCATTTGCCCAATTTGACTTACCACGTGATACCGATGCCATAACTAACTCACCATCCACTTAGGCGTCTCCAAAAAGAATTGATGTCATGCTTGAGAGACATGAATCCCATGACTCATCTAAACGACTATCAAAGCGGTAATCAAGAACGACTGAGCCGTCCTTAGTTTCTAGTACAAAACCACCCAATCCATCAACATCGTTTCCGAAGTCAAATCCTGAACTAGCCTTTTCCAATGCCGGTCGGTCGATACCAACTGGGCGTAGAATCATGTCCTTTACCGCGTCACCTTTAGCTTGAGAGACAAGTGCTTTGATTAGCCCTGCCCGACCCTTCATACTAGCTGAACCAACTTTGTCACGAACTGCTTCCCATGTAGCATCCAACTCTTCACGCCTAGCGATCAGTTGGGCATTTTGGTTAGACTGTCGCGCACTTGCAACTGTTTCAGTCTTAATCTGGGCGCTCTCTCGCTCAGCACGAGCATTGATTTCCTCGCTGTGCGAATTTGCCTCAGCCTTTGCTTCTTTGAGAATTCCTTTGGCTTCTGTTTTGGCTGCGTCGGTGATACCCTTCGCCTCCTTTTTCGCCGCAGTGGCGATTTCGCTCGCCAACGCTTCTAGCGTCATTTTGTTCATCCCCCTCCAATTCTCCGGTTATGATTTACTCACAACAAGAACATTGCAAGGAATCCGAACAACACAACGGTTTCAGGTATCACAGTAAACAGTAGACCAGTACCGAATTTCGAACTGTCTTCTGC
>JAQXFA010000049.1 GCA_029250565.1 Candidatus Thalassarchaeaceae archaeon | reverse complement strand
CGAGAAGATGCTAGGTCAATGGCTAGTATTTTCTTCTTTTCAATGTCTTCTTCTAATTCTGTAGTGCCCTCATTTAATGATTCAGTTTCAATGGGTTTTGGCAACTCTCCTTCGGATTCAATTAGATCTGCACGTTCTTCCATTAACTCCCATTGTGAGAGGCGGCGAACTCGGATGACATCTCTTTTCCAGTGAAATAATGCTGCTATACAATTTGCAACAATCAATAGTAGCATTAGAGTTGCAGAATCAAATTTTCCAGTAATGACAACCATCCACCCTGCAACACCAAAAACCACCAACAGAGAAATTGCAGGCAATAACATCACTTTGCGAAATGTATCAGATAGAGGGTCAAGAATTTTGATTATGAAAAGTGCTGGAAAGATTCCACTACCAAACAGCAGAGTAGCGCCAGCCAGCATATGCCAGAGGACAGTCCCTAACTCACCCTCCATCGCATCGCCTAGAGCGCATCACTCTTCAAGTGATGCGAAAAACTACATCATTGATTTCAAGTGTGAACACGGTATCGCAGACATCATGGGCGGGTCAATTGATTGGTCTAGTCAGACCTTCTCCCAAGTTGTACAACTTCCTGAAAAGTATGGGGTTTTAGACCTCACTGGTGGAGTGATTCCCGAATCAATTTTTGAGTATTCAATTGGACGTTATGATGAGGACAGGCGTGGGCTATACAATACCGACATTTTTGAGGGAAAGCGCTTCATACACATTGGTATCGATATTGGTGGGCCGATAGGCACTGAGTGCCACGCTTTTACTGATTGTGAAATCTCCCATTTTGGTTACAATCCTGCGGCAGGAGATTATGGTAATGTGATAATCACAAAACAGGTTATTGATGGCGTAAATGTGTGGGCTCTATTTGGTCATTTGAGTAATGCTTCTCTTGATGGCAAAAAGGTTGGCCAAAAATTTTCTGCTGGCGAAGTGCTAGGGTGGTTCGGTGAGTATTCAGAGAATGGTGGTTGGGATCCACATTTACATTTCCAACTCTCACTTGTTGAACCAACAACCCATGATCTTCCAGGTGTTGTATCACCTGCTGAAAGAGAACAGGCATTGCGGGATTTCCCCGACCCTCGCTTAGTTCTCGGGGCTATCTACTGACTAAGATGTTCTTTGAGACTACGAATAGCACCAATGGCGCTAGGGTCTTTTCCACGTAGTATTGCTACTGCACAGGAAATCCAGTCCATTGCGATGCAAGAGTAGAGCATTGCTTCTAGCAGTGATTCACCTTCACAATGAAGTTGCCAAGCAACCTCAACTTCGACATTTTCCATCATCCAATCAACCCGTTTCTCGACTCTTTCATGCATGCCACTCCAGGTCAGCAAAATGAGGGCTTGGCTATTTTTTGCTGAATCATCAGTCCAAGCAATTATCTCATTGTGATTCATTTCGGGGAGCGAATTAGAGCGAGCAAAAACCCCTCCATTCTCATTGAGTTGGTTAACGAATCTAGTTCCGGCGCATTCTAGTTCTGCAGCGGCAACTATCCCTACCTCTCGGTCAAGCAAAGTTTGTGCAAGAGCAAGTGAAGGTGAGTTAGAATTATTGACAAAATCAAACTCTTCAACGGTTTCTTCTAACCTCTCAATAAGTCCTGATAAATCCTCATTTGGGACAACTCCACTAGATATCGATTTGCGTAGCAGTGCCCCAAATAGGTGGCCAAAGGCTGAGCGAGGTGGCTGTCCTCCAGGTACTGAAATATGATTGCCTAATTCTGATAGTTTCCCACCGCTTGAAATCACTACGGTTTCAAGTCCTTTTCCAATTGCCTCTGTAGTGGCGTCAAGAGTTTCTTCTGTATTTCCTGAATAGGATGTAGCGACAACTAATGAATTATCTTCTATCCAGTTAGGAAGTTCATAATTGCGCCAAGTTGTAACTTGAGCATCACCTTGATAATTTGCTAGCGAAGCAAGGAAATCTCCTGCCGCAGCTGATCCACCCATCCCTAGGCACAAAACAGATGAGGGTGTTGTAGGGTTGACTTCGATTGATTCACTATTTTTCATTTGAGTAGCAAAATCACTGGGAAAAAGCCGCAGAAATCCTAGCATATCTTCGTTATCAAGAGTAGCAACTAAATCTGCAATTTCGACTTCACTCACTGATGCCACCGCCTGCTAATGTAGGTAGAGCGACCCATTCGTCGGCTATCAAAGCGATGCGCAAAGAACTCTGAACACCATCATCATCGTATGGAAGTGAAACAGCCTTCACCTTCCAATCGTTTGGATCCATGAATTCAGCAGCCGAAGAATCTCTATTCAAAATCTCAATCACAAATTGTTCATTTCTTCGGCTAACTACGGTTGTCTTCTCTAAGTCTCTCCAAGTCAAACCAGTTCTTTGCAATCGGTCAACAGCCGAGATGATTGCACCTTCTTTCTGCCACGAAGCAATTAGCCAATACTTGTCCTTGCGACGTACCACATCTCCAATATCAAATGCTGGTTTTCGATATGAAATAGTCAATCTTGTGAGGTCTTCTCCATCTTTTCGTCCAACAATTGAGTTTGTCTCCTTTGAGGTTCCACCAAATTTTCTCAGTAGGTGTTTTGTCCATCCTCTAGCTAGTGCTTTGCTACCTAGGACCATGTCATAACCACCCTGCACATCTCCTTCGTTGTTGACAAAAAACATCGGGTCAGGGTCAATACTTTCCAAATAATCGTCAAAAGTTGCTCTAACTGCTTTCAATTCGTGTTCTGAAAGGCGGCGACCAGATGAGCGAAGTTGTACGGTCGCCTCGAAATAATTTCCCGCCTTGCGCGTACAAGTCGGGCAAACAGCATTTGAAATCCTCACCATTGTTGAATGAATGTTCTCAAATTCAACTCCACTAATAAATCCGCTAACTTGTACTGAGAGCCTAGTATTTCTATCATCCATCACTTGTCTTAGAATACCAATTCCTAAGGCTCGAGTATCATTGTGAACCTCAAGTGATTCTGACACTAACCCCTCTTCATATTCTTCATCAGGGTGATGTCCCCAGCGCTTTTCATGTAGATACATCATGCATTTTGGACAGCGATATCCTTGGATAGTTTCAGGTAGAATTGAGAGGGTAGTTCTCTCTTTGAAACATGGGATACATAATCTCTCAGAGGTCAGTTCGTCTTCGTTGCCACACAACACGCAAAATGCCTTGCCAAGTGCCATGACGCTCCCTCCTGATGGTTTTTCGCCACCTGCGGTGCGCTTGAATCCTTTGGTTGGATAATTTCAGTACTATTCTTCCTCTTCGTTTTGTGAAGTTATTCCTAGTGTTGATTCTGCTGCAGAGAGGCGATCTGATAACTCACCAACTCGAGAAAGTAGTTTCCAAGTCCAACCACCGATTATACCAATCATCGCTACATATGCTATCGCTAGAAATAATGTTCCACTAGTCATCTCAATACCTCGTATCCAATTTTCCTTGTATCTCTGTGAGTCGATCTTCTAAACCGCTGATGATATATCGTAACATCACTTGCCCAGCAACTAGGATTTGAAAAGAGAATAAACCGAATATTAAAACCGTCATAATTTGCGGGTCCAATCCGCTTTCATCACCACTACAAGAGATACACGGGTGGCGATTTTGCCAGATTCTTATTGCCATTATTGTGATGGGTACCAAAATAAATCCAAACAAACCTACAGAAGAAAAAGTATCTCGCGTATCTTCTGTATCAGGTTGTGCTTGATGCCCCATCACTAGGAATAGTGAGAGGGATGTTAGAACAGCGTAGGTATTCAATCTAACATCGGTCAAATCCCATGGAGTACCCCATTCAGCAGTCCCCCATATTGGTCCACTGATAATTACACAAAGGCCGAAAACAAGTCCAAGTTGAGCACCAACAACATGTAGTTTCCAGCCCCATTCCAAACGCTTGAGGAACCATGCTCCTGAGCCGATAAAAAGTAGAGTGAATGCCTGAAATGAAGCCCATGCTGCAGGCACATGCCAAAACAAAATACGGTATGCTTCTGGTGCTTTCCAATCATCAGGATTTACACCAGGAGCCCAAGTGAATCCAAGCCACAGAGTGATAGCTGCTAGCATCAATCCTAGAAGAGTCAAGCCGACTGCAACAGTCAGTATCCCCCTCCTCATATAATTGGTGAATAATCCTTCACGCTTCAAGGTGATGGCCTTCTTTATCACTCAGAAGCAATCAAAGGCACAAGAATCCAAATTGCCAAAGGCATCAGATAAATTGCAAGTATCTGTGTAAGAGTTTCATTATTGATGGAAAACCCATCCATGGTCAATAGATCTACAGATAGAAGAAAAGGCCAAACTAAAATCAATAGAAGTAACAACACTAGTGTTGCACCTTGGCGAGGAAATGTGCTTTCCAGAGAATGAATTCTAGCAGATGCTAATGTACAACAAATGAAACCCCCAGAAACAACTAACATTTGTGAAACATTTCCAAACAAGAAGTAAATTGACAGAAGTGCTAGCAGAAAAGGAACATAAAATTGGTTTTCGATTCGGAAACTCATCTGTAGTGGTTTTCCAAGTTGTGCATTCCACCAATCCTCCGCACGCGAGTCTGAAAGGTGGTTCAGATAACCGGGCTTTACCAGTGCTGAGATTAATGCAGGTGTTAGGGCTAATAGGGCAAGCCAAGAGTTGTTGGCAGGTGGCTCAATTTGAGATAACATTCCTACTACCACTACTAATGCAATCAAGCCAGAAACAGCACGGTTGATAGCAGAAAATCTGGTTCTTTTTTCAAGAGTTGAAGTCCACTTCCCCTGTGGTTTCAAAGCATATGAATCAACCTTACTAATTGGTAAAGAATTGACCTTCAAAGGGTC
>JAQXFA010000048.1 GCA_029250565.1 Candidatus Thalassarchaeaceae archaeon | reverse complement strand
CGTAGGTAGATGGTAGGGTAATAACTGACCCTGGTTCAGCCGCCTCGGCTGCTAAATATTCAACTAACTTCCACCACACCAATCCTGCCGCTGATGCGCCGAATGGTGAGCGGGCACTAAGTTCAAACTCGTTAATATTCTCGACATTCTTAGTCCAGTGTGATAGAATATGTGGGAGAATGTACATTGTTAGCTGGCGAGCAATCATACCTAGGATGAAAATCCCCAACAAGGCAGCAAATACTCCCGTTTGCACGCCAAATACCAGATTATCCCAGCCGGGTACTAATTGGATAAATGCATCCATGAAGTGGGCCGGGCGTCCATCATTTGAAAAGTCAACGATGGTTTTTTCTTCACATTTGTCAATTGAATTATGCTATAATCGTCAATTTCCGTCATTATATTGTGGCGGTTGTTTCAAGAGTGAAAGCAGGTTGGACACCTTTGGTGTAAACGATGCGGAACGCTAAGGCAATACTCCTCACTCTTCTTCTTTTCAACTCATTAGCCCTTACAGGTAGCATTGGCATGAACACTCAGGACGACACTTCTGAGGGTTTGGAACCGGAGGATATCTGGAGTGATGAGTATGTCTACCAAGTCCACCCATGGGGTGGTAACGACCGGATTCAGTTCAAGACTTATCACGACTATTTCACGATGCGAGACCGCATGATGCAGCTGGCTGAGCAGAATTCGGACATCATGTCCTTCCACGAGGGTCTGAATGGCGGGACAAATGCCCGTGGCATGGAAATGACTGCAGATAGTTACAAAGGTCATTTCTACAAGCATCCATCTCCTTGGATGAAGATTACTGGTGGTGGCGAGGAACTCCAAGGAGTAGATGGTGGCGAGTGCAATGACTTCATCGGTGATTGTGGCAATTACCCGGATATTCCTGATATCCAGTTGGTTGGCAACCACCATGCCCGAGAGTGGATGTCCTACGAGGTGCCGATGTTCTTCCTAGAGACGCTTGCTTACTACTACGGAACAGCTGGTATCGACAACGACGGTGACGGAGAGGTTGATGAGGATACATGGGGCGACTCCGATGGGGATGGTCAACTCGACGATGATGGTGATTGCCTCTCTTTGGCCGCGAACTTCCAAGACTCTAATGGCGATGGACAGCCATGTGGTCCTGGTGATTTAGGTGTAGACGAGGACTTCTCCGAGCAGGACATCACTGATCTGGTCAACACCCGAGAGATATATCTCATACCGATGCTGAATGTTGACGGCAACCGATATGACCGAGAAGTGTTCTGTGGTGAAGACGCTTGGAATTGCGACTCTCCAGGTTGGAGGAAAAATCTGCGCGACAACACAGCCACAGGATTCACACCTATTCCAGATACCGATGAAGAAGTGGATCCAAGTTGCGATGGTGTAGACCTGAATCGAAACTATCAGTTTGAATGGGGAGCCCCTCTTGGTGCCACCGGGCCGATTTTCCCGGGATTCTGCTATGCTAGTGGTCCAAACAACGATGTCTACAATGGACCCGTAGATGACACTGATAACGATGGTGACGGACAAATCAATGAGGACCATGTTGATGGAAAGGACGACGACGCCGATGGCCTAACTGATGAGGATTGGTGGGGTGGCAACTCGGAACCGGAGACTCGTTTCATTCAGGATTTGACTGAGATGAATGACGACGATGGGGATGGCTCGCCGGACTACAAGGCAACCCTCACTTGGCACTCTTACTCAGAACTTGTTCTGTATCCATGGGGTCATTGCACCAATTGTGAGACAACTGACCATGAACAACTAATTTATCACGGCAATAAGATGGCCGAGATGACGAATTACGAAAACATGCAGAGCAGCGATCTTTATCCCACCACCGGTGATTACTGCGATTGGCACTACGGGCTTTACGAATCATATTGCTACACCATTGAGATTGGCACTGCCTTCCACCAGCAGCCGGAAGATGTCAACCACATCGCTGTCCGTAACCTAGGCATTCCGTTCTACATGGTGAGAATCGCCGATGACCCCCGCGAGCGTGCTAATATTGGCATAGAGGAGGTAGAGCAGAACCAGTGGATTGTCAGCGCAGATGACTTGGTCATTCCCGACTTAGGTCCAATTCCAATCACGATGTGCATCGATCCGAACTTCCCATTCACCAACGATGATAATTACACCCACGTTATGTGGAGAACCGTCAAACCAACTCGCCAGCAGAGTGATTTCGGCCCCAAGGAATGGGTCACGGAAGATTGGAGGATGACCGGATTCCAAGAAACCAGTGAAAATTGTACACTAGAAAACAACGAAACGGGCGACCTTATCATCGCAAATGTTCCAGTTCCAGATGATTTCAGCGGTAAACTCCACTACAAGTCGATGTTGGGGACACGGTCAGGAACCTTCCCATTCTCTTATCCAGCACCTGGTACATATGAAGAAATCAGCATTGCTTACCGCGCACCATATGGTAACACCTTCATGGCCCTCTTGCTCTTTTTCGTAGTAGCCACTGCTGTCTGGGGTGGACTTGGAGTAGCCTTGAAAATCATGATGGACAGCGGTAAAGACGAGCCTCAACTCGGTAAAAAAGAGGCACAAGGTTAGGTGATTCATTTGGAGAAAAGCAGTGATGAATTTGGCAGCCGAATAGGTTTGATTTTTGCCGCTATTGGAGCAGCAATTGGTACTGGAAATATTTGGCGTTTCCCAAGAATGGTGGGTGCTAATGGTGGCGGGACTTTCTTGATTCCCTGGCTATTCTTCTTGTTCATTTGGTCTATCCCATTGGTGATTGCTGAATTCGCGATTGGTAAGCGCGCTAGAACTGGAACAGTTGGCGCATTCAGAATTTTTATTGGCCGAAGATTTGCTTGGATGGGGTTATGGACAGCGTGGATTTCAACAGCTATCGGATTTTACTACGCTGTAGTAGCCGGTTGGTGTGTCAAATACTTCACCCTTGGAGCAACCAATGGATTGGCAAATGTTGACACCGTTGAGGTTTGGAATGCCTTCCTCACCGACCCAGGCCAAGTGATATTGTTCCAATTCATTGTTATTGCAATTACCATCATGGCAATTTGGAAGGGTGCAAAAGCGATTGAATCGGTTAACATCTGGATGATGTGTTCACTTTTCGTGATGCTCTTCACAACTCTTGCATTGGCTTTGTGGATGGACTTTGCAGACGGTTCTCTTGATGGTGCAACATTCATGTTTAGCATTCAGTGGGATCTTCTTGCTGAACCAGAGACATGGATAAACGGTCTTTCTCAATCAGCATGGTCTTGCTCTGCAGGAATGGGTATGGCAATTACTTACGCTGTGTACATGCGTAAGGATGAGGACACCGTTCTAAATGCTGCAACTATGGGATTGGCTAACAACAGCATCTCAATCATTGCAGGATTAGCTGTACTTTCAGCGATTTTCGCAGCATCGCCTGATCCACTTGCGGTAGTGACTGGCGGTAGTAGTGCAATCACTTTCTTGGCATTACCAGAAGTTTTCGCGCAAGCACCTGGAGGGCCCGGTGGTAGATGGGTAATGATGACGGCATTTTTCCTTGGTCTATCTTTCGCAGCACTTACCTCAATGATTTCAACAGTCGAACTCTGTGTTCGTAACTTCGTTGACCATGGGATTGAGCGCAACAAAGCGGTTGGATTTACAGCAATCGCAATTTTCCTTCTTGGTTTGCCAAGTACATTTGTTTGGATAAAAATGGATGCAGAAGGTGTTGCATTCCCTGCATTCCTTGAAGTTCAAGACCACATTTGGGGATATGGCCTAATGTTTAGCGGATTATTCATCGCTTTCGGTATCTGGAGATATGGCTACATCAAGTGGCGTGGTATGGTAGAAGAAGGCGAAATAGAAGGCGGGATTTCATCATTCATTAAACATGGAATGTCTGGATTCAGAGATGATTTTATCAATACAGGCGACAACGATTTGTGGGTGCCAAGAGCTTGGGATTTCATCATGTATTTCGCATTCCCTATTCTCTTCACAGTTCTCATTGTGTCATACTTTGGTGACCTGATTTCCTCGTTTGACCCGTGGTATACCGCGTTCAATCCATCTGACCCACATGGGGCTGGAATCATTCTCTTGTTTTGGGGTGTGGTAGCGGCTCTATTCATCGGTTTCAATGACTATGTATTGACTCGTAGACCAGTTTATCTTGGTGAAGGGCATTGGATTACAGGGTTATTTGATAGAAGCAATTGGGAGATGAGGGATGCCCCACTATTCCGTAATGTTCCAGAAGGTGCTGAAGTATCAATTGAGACTTTACCTGGTGGAGAAGATCCCCAAGTTGTTGAGGTTGGTGAGGTTCCAGATGGTTGGGAAGATGTCTATGGCGAAGTCATGGATGCCGAACTTGCTTGAGTGGGTGCATTCAAGACACATCACTGTTTGAGTGGAATTCGGTGAACCTGTGAGTTGGTTGCTAGATTGGCGTGAGGTAGCGGTCTTTGATGCCAATGCCGAAGCACTTGGTGCCAAAGTTTCAACATTGATGGGTGCTGCTGGAAAAGCACTGGCTCGCAAGGCTGCTGCAATGGTTCCTAAGGGCGAGATTTTGATATTATGTGGTCCCGGAAACAATGGTGGTGATGGGTTTGCCGCAGCGATACAACTCGCTGAGATGGATGGCCAAGTTCGGGTAATTGCTAGTCATGATTCACAAAAAGGTGCAGCCGCTGCATCATTTCGAAAATCTTGCAAAGATGCAGGAGTAGAAATCGAAATATGGTCAAAAAAAAGTAAGTTTGGTTCTCCAAAATTACTAGTTGACTGCCTCCTAGGTGTTGGCCTTGAGGATGCTCCACGTGGGGTGATTAGGGAGGTAATTGAATGGGTAAAGCCAAACAATCCACCTCTGATTCTTGCTTGTGATATTCCATCTGGTTTGGGTTCAGATATTTTCTTAGCGGCTGATGAAACCTTGACTTTCCATGCTGAGAAACAGGGGATGGAATCACAAGATGTTGGCGAGGTCACTATTGCACCACTTCCATTTCCCGCACGGACTACAGATTGTGGTCCGGGTGATGCCTTGCGCTATCCTTCGTTGGACCCTAACGCTCACAAAGGTCAACGTGGAAAATTACTGATAATTGGGGGCGGGCCATATCATGGGGCGCCAATTCTTTCAGGAAGGGCAGCGGCAAGATCTGGTTGCGACTTAATCCATGTTGCAATGCCAAGATTTGCTGTTAGCCAAGCAACCTGGCCCGACCATCTGATTTCAAAACAAATATCTGATGAGAATATTATTGGTGAAAGAGGAACAGAAGATTTGATCAAAATAATTTCAGAACAATCGTTTGATGCGGTATTGATTGGGCCTGGATTAGGGCGTAAGCAAGAGACCATGGACGCAACTAGGGAATTATTGGAAAAATTGGCTGAATTAGAAATCCCCGCAGTAATTGATGCAGACGCTATTTATGCTTTAGATAACGGTAAATGGCCAAAAAATTTGCTTGGCGTTGCGACACCTCACGCACGTGAATTGAGGATGTGGTTGTGGGATACAAAACCGGAAGATGTACTGTCTGAGGAGGGTGTTTCGGGGGAGAGCCGCGTTATTGTTAGGACTGGACCAGTTGACCAATTAACAGGTCTTGATGGTCGCTATTGCGAATGTTCAGGAGGCCATCCAAGAATGGCTACAGGAGGAACAGGTGATTTACTTGCAGGAATGATTGCAGGCTTACTTGCTCAAGGAATGAAACCATGGCCAGCAGCTCGTTTGGCCTGTGCTGTAATGCGCGAGGCAGGGATACAAACAGCCCTTGAATTTGGGCCAGGACTTCTTGCTACTGATGTACCACCACATATTGCTAGAGTGCTAGCCAAGTGGTCGGCTGATTCAAGAGTATGACTTGATTGGGTGGACTATGCAGTTGAATGAGATGACAATGTGGGCCATCGTGATGGCCCTAGTTGCCATCCCTCTTTGTTACTATTTTTGGCGCCGTTGGGACCGGCCAACTAGAGAAGCTAAAGCGGAGCAAGAACGCAGATTACAAGAGCGTGAAACAAGAGAAGCCTTTGCTCGTGAAGAAGCAAAAGTTCGTGAGCACGAGCGCCAACAAGCAATGATTCAACTACAGGAGAAGAAGAAAATTGAAGCAATGTCACCGAGTAGTGCAGCGATGTCATTTGCTCTTTCTAGCCTTGATGGGTCAAAATCTACTGATGGTGGTATAACCTCTGAAGGACCACTTGGCAGTGCTGATGAGATTCAACGAAGTGAAGAAGAGATTGCTTTACTTGAGATGATTCCAGATTCAGTTGAAGTACCAGATATTGAAGCAGATGAATCAGTCTCTGATATTCTTGAGGATGAAGGACCTGTATCACTAAAAGTCTCAATATCTCTTCCCGAAGAAGTCAAGCCGAAAGCCAACTCTGAGGAAATTAGCGATTACATTGAATGGCCTGAGTGGGAGTGAGTTTTGTGGAGAAAAAACGCCGTATGACTCGTGAAAATGCCAAGAAAATAGTTTCAAAAACCGGTGCTGGTGCTAAGAAAGCAGGTGCTGGTGCTGTAAAAATTGCTGGCGCACCAGGGCGTAAAATGAAAAAGAAAATGGGTTCCTTAAATGATAGAATGATGGCAGTTAAATGGACACCTAAGAAGATGATTAATGAATATATAAAATTCAATATTGTCGGTATATTCAATTCTATTTTCGCCTTCATTATTTACGAATTATTTTACTGGATAAATCTCTCTGATACTTATCGCCCTCAAGCAGCTTGGGCAGCATGCATACTCATTGGCCAGATTGAATGTCACTATGCTCATTATCGATTCACGTTTGGTTCAACAGCAAATTATCTGCAGAGCCTTAAGTGGGCAGCCACTATTTACACTACAATTTTAGTGCTATCAACGATTTCGTTCCATATTTTAGTTGAAGAATTACTGATTTACCATCGCTATGCTTGGGCTATCAACACAGTTTTGTTTGGTTTTGTTAATTTTGCTTTCCTACGCTGGCTAGCGTTCCCACCTGAATTAGATAAATCGCTACTCAATACTCTTGAGGAAGAATGACTCCTTTATTGCTCATAACAAGGGCGTAATTGAAGAATAATGGGTGTGCGCCTCGCATTATGTTCGAGCGAGCGCGTGGCACGCGCGATTTCGGTCCTGCGGAAATGGGTCGACGCTTAGCGTTCGAAAAAATATGTGAAGATGTAGCCTCGTGCTACGGTTTTCAGCGTGTTGCAACACCTACTTTTGAGCGTCTCGAACTTTTCACTGCTAAGTCGGGAGACGGAATCATTGAGCAATTATACGCATTCAAAGATAGAAGTGACAGAGATTTGACTCTTAGACCAGAATTAACAGCACCAGTAATGCGAATGATTGCAGAGAAACGTGGTCAGATTCCAAAACCCGCTCGCTACTCGTATTTCGGCTCATGTTTTCGATATGAGGAATCAAAGCGAGGTCGTTACCGCGAATTTTGGCAGTATGGCTGTGAAGTAATTGGCGCCCCCGGCCCACTTACTGAGGCAGAGGTGGTTGCTGTTGCTTGTGCAATCTTGACAGAATCCGGTCTCAAAGATTGGCAATTGAAAATCGGACATGTTGGAATCCTAAATGATATTCTCAACAATCTTGGTTTGAGTGGTGATACAAAGTCGGCAGCAATGCGTTTACTTGACAAAGGCGATTTTGAAGGACTTGCAGCATCTGGAATAGATGGGGAAGCAGTGCAAAATTTGCAGAAACTGTCACAACTTAATGGCGGGGCTGAAACTTTGGCTGGCGCTCGTGAAATTATCTCAAGTATGGGTGTTGAGTCAGAAGCATTGGACCAGTTAGAGGAAATGTTGAGTGCTCTAAGTGCGCTTGGTGCAAATCCCCCATCATTAGTTGTGGATCTAACAGTGGCACGTGGTTTAGATTACTACACTGGCATGGTTTTTGAGGTACTAGTCGAATCTTTAGGTGGAGAAGGCCAAGTGTGTGGAGGCGGTTCGTATCGCCTCTTCCACCTCTTTGATTTGGACGAACTTGATCCATGTTGTGGCTTTGGAATGGGCTTTGACAGAGTTCTCTTAGCGTTAGAGATTCAGGCTGAAAAAGAAGGGTCTTCCGAAGTAGTTCCCGGTGAAAACTCAGGCCCAGGTGTATTGGCGGTCATCCCTTTCAAAGTTGATAATTCTGAGGTATTACCTTTGGTTGGT
>JAQXFA010000047.1 GCA_029250565.1 Candidatus Thalassarchaeaceae archaeon | reverse complement strand
ATGGTGCTTGCTGGATGTGTTTCTCCAGAGATGCAAGAATGGGGTCCCGATGGCATTGAAGTCGCTGTTAACGAATCCGAAGGTACTGCCACATTCTCTACTCACACTGGTGATCATGACCTCCAAGATGATGTTGCTAATCTACTTGGATGTGATGCTGATGGAAATTTTTCAGTAGCAACGGCATCAACAGACAAACCAATCAGAATTGAAGGTTGGTTACATCTATCCAAACATTTCCCAGATGGTGCTGAATCTAGTTCTAATGGAGAAATGCTGAGTACATCAGCAGTAATTGTTCAATTTGGTAAATATGATGAGGTAACCCTTCCAACCCAAGGGAAAGTTGAGGGAGTTAAGGACTGGAATACTCCATTTGTAGGTGTTCGAGCCACTCCACCTGGTTTTACCTCGGCCACTAAATTCCCACATGACGGCTGGGCAATTGTAGGTTTGATTCCTGCTAATGAGAATATTCTAGATGGTTTTGCAGGCTTAGATTGGCACCAAAAAATATCACTTGAAGGATGGTTAGTTGATGGTCAATATTTGGGTGATAGCGAGGTACATGTTTCAGACGATGGTCAATGCCGTATTTATGCAGGAGCAAATATTGATGGTTTTAGGGGTGCAATGGTTGTCACATCAATGACGCTTGGTGAGCATGGTTTGATTGATGAAGAGAATTCATACAATGCATACTCTGTTCCAATTATCGGTAGTTGGCTATACTCTCTATTTTTCTTTGGATCTATTGCAGGCGCTGCAGTACTTTTCTTTTTGACCAGTGGTTTGATTCGACGAGGGGCTAAATTAAGCGCTCGAGAGTTGATGACTGAGGCGCAAATGCTAGCTGCGAAGACAGTAAAGAAAGAAGTCAAACATGATATGCACAGAGTAAAATCTGAAACCGGAGAAAAGAAGAAAATCAAGACCGCAAAAGCACAAGTTAGCAAGGCTGAAAAATTGAGTGAAAGACCGGGTATTGAACTTGATGATTTTGATATTGATAGTGTTATGAGAGAAGGAAGTAGACCAAGTGCACATTCAGTTCGCCCATCTAGTAGTGCAGGGGTTATAGAAACTGAAGAATCGGTTGAGATGCAAGAACAAATGGATGAGGCTGATTCACTACGTGAATTACAAGACACCATCAAAGAACGTCAAATGGCAAGGCTTGGAGGGAAAATGGAAGTTCCAGAAGGATTGCCAGATAAACCAGATTCTAAAATGTCAATGAGTCAGTCAGATTCTCCACAAGCAAAACCACAAACACGTAAGGTTCGCAAGACAAAGGCTGTCAAGAAAGAACCTGAACCTGAACCGAAGCCTAAACCACCAACTAATAGCGGGCCAGATATTGCTGATGACGAAGACTTCACAGACTTTGCGCTTTGAGGAAGTGTAGCCAATGGAAGATGAAATTGTAGCCCTTGCTGAAGCGGTAGAAGAGCTTTCAATAGATCCTAATTTTGGTGGTGAAATTTCTAATCTTAGAATGTTAGCCGAAGAGGAAATGGAAAGGCAAATCAAAAATTTGCCTGTACCTATCCAAAATAAGATTCGTGCTGGATTTGCAGCTAAGATGGATGCTGTTGAAGAAAAAGCACGAAGTAAAATTCCTGATGCTGCTAAGGTTGCCGCGGGAGTTGAGGTAGCGGCAGGAGCGGTCGGAACCGCGGCTGGCTTGGCTGCAGTTGCTGGCGTATCTGAAAGAGCAGAAGTCATCATAGAAGATGGCGAAGTTGATCTTGATGAAATTCAAAACCAAGTGCGGGACCTTGTTGAAGGAATGGATATTGGTGAGCCTGAATTTGATGATGATATGGAAGCATCTGAAGAAATCTCTGAACCTGAAGATGTTGTTGAAGATGCATCTGCTGAGGAAACTCCACAACCTGTAATTGAACCAATGAGTAATGAGCGAGGGAGCGATTTTGTTCTCTTAGCGCAGCAAGTTAGGGATGCATTCACCTCAACCGAAAGAACAAAAATTGTATCTCAGGATATGACGGGCGAATGGCCTATTTCAGTCAAAATTAATCGAGTAAGTAGAACAATGGGTATTGGTCTTACAGATGAATACAAAAACGGGAAAACACTTGAGGGGGTTATTGATGGAACTGATATTGCTGTCTCTGTTTTTGCCTCTGACAAAACACCAAACCTTGATGAGTTAGAAGCGGGAATGACCATTTCTACCAACTGTGTAGTGAAGGAATACCGAGCAGTTTTGAAACGCTTCGAATTATTAGGATAGGCAATTAACTGTCCCAAGGAACTTGCTTAGCACCTCTAACCCAGAGTTGCTTCGTGTGGTACTCTAGGAGAGCAGGAGTTTGAAGACATGGTTCTCCATCAGCCTGAACTATCAATGGTGGTGAATGTGAGGCGTCACTTGGTTCTCCGTTTTCGTCAACAGAACGAATTTCTAAACGAGTGCATGGTTTGAATTCAATGCCCCATTTACCAACATGTTTTCCCTTCTTGAGTGGACCCATTAACATCAGCATCTGAAGTTTTGAAAGTCCCCACGCATGACATAAGTGACCATGTTCAAGAATTGGTGAAGCACCTGGACAAACCTTGTATCCGCCGCCAAACATTTCGCTAGTGGTGGCGGCTAACATTGAGAAATCAACGACTTCCGGCTCGTTATCATTGATTTTTACCCAAGCTTGTTTCTTTTTGCGCTTTAGAATCTCAGTTGCTCCAAGATAAGTGTATTTTATCGCTCCTTTTATCCACTTTCCACGTGTCAATTTTGCCCGTGAGGTTTCAGATGTAACTCCACAATCTGATTCTAAAAATACCCATCTTACTACTCTCCCTGGGATATCAGGCTCTCCATCCCATGCCGGGTGATTCGTTGGGGAAGGATAACCGGATTCTTCTGGTGCTGGAACTGCTTGAAGTCGAAATGCACCTATCTGACGGTCAGTTCCGTTGACTAGAACTTCTGCAATCTGTTTTGGTTTATTTAGAGGAATACAATGAGCGCGGGCAACATCGTTGCCGGTACCAGCTGGAATGATTCCAAGCGGTATTGATGAACCTCTCAATCCTGATGCAACTTCGTGAACTGTTCCGTCACCACCACATGCGACTATCAAGTCTAGATCTTCGCGGTCACGCAGGGAAAATGCAATTTCGGGGGCGTGACCGATTCTTTCAGTAAAATGGACTTCGCACTCAAATCCAGCCTCTTTCAGAACTGGCTCTGCAGCCTGCCAGCGCTTGAGAGCACGGCCATCGCGGCCGGCTGGATTTACGATGCAAGCAATTCGTGGCATGAAGGGCCATAAGGCCGCCAGCATTTCAAAGAATCCACTACAATTAGTTAGGCGAAGTCACAAATGGGCGGGGCTACTCGGGTGGACGAATGAGTGGCACACAGTGGAGTGATTTTGAGCGAGACTGTATGGAGCAGGCTCTCAAAATTGCTAAACAAGGTGAAGGACAGGTGTCACCAAATCCCCTAGTGGGATGTGTTTTGGCTAGGGATGGCAAGATTATTGCCGAAGGTTGGC
>JAQXFA010000046.1 GCA_029250565.1 Candidatus Thalassarchaeaceae archaeon | reverse complement strand
CAGATTCACCATAATATTTGCTAATTATTTCAGGTCCATTAATTGAAGTGAAATGGGCATTTGTTTCGTTAGCCACTGCCTTTGCAATCATTGTTTTACCAGTTCCTGGCGGACCATGTAATAGAACTCCTTTCGGTGGGTCTATCCCTAGTGTGCGGAACAATATTGGATGTTTGAGGGGTAACTCAATCATCTCTCTGACTTTTTGCAGTTGATTTCCAAGGCCCCCTATATCTTCGTAAGTTACAGAGGTACTACTTTGAGATATTTCTTCGTCAATAGCCTCATCTTTGATTACAATTTCAGTTTCTGGAAGAACTTGGACGATTCCCTTTGGGGTTGTAGACATAATAGCGAATGGAAGCGCCTCGGCGAATAATGTCATACCAGGTATGAATATTCTATCACCAGCTACAACTGGCCGTTTATTGAGCCCTCTTCGAGCAAAGCCTTCAATCCCTGGTCCAAAACGAACTTTCTGTTTTGAAGCCATTACAGGTGATAGGGTAAGTCTTGTGCATGGTTTAGCCTCAACTTTACGAATGGTTACATTTGAGCCAAGTTGTGAACCAGCATTCTTACGGATAATACCATCAACTCGAATAACGCCTAGGTTAGCGTCTTCTGGTCGGCATCTCCAAACTATTGCAGCGGTGGTATCTTCACCTTTGATTTCTATGATGTCTCCAGGTTTTAGATTCAAATCATTATCAAACGGAACCCTTGCTCTTCCATGGCCAACATCACTAGGAATTGCTTTCGCTACTTTCAATTTCAGTGTTTTTTTATCGTCTCCTGCCACTGTCACCACTCCGACTACAGAACACCGGATTCGCGGACTCACTAAAAACCATGCACTTTCGTAACTACCATTTGCTCAGTCTCTATTGCCTTTCAATTGCAGCGCAGTGCATCATTCTAAGGGGGGATATACGTTTTTTTTCTAAATTGAGGCTTGGATTGTAAAGAAGAGCAAATCTCGCGTAGTATTCATGAATGGAACCGCCCCCGAACAGGTCATGACCCATGTGTTGGAAGTAGGACTTGAACATCTCGAGAGTGATAATCCGAATGGATTACCAAAAATAAAAGGATATAACATCATCAATGGACAGTTGACAGAATCAAGTGATGGTGGAACGTTTGAAACTACAAATCCTGCATGGCAAACCGATTGCCTCGGCGTGTTCCCTCTATCAACAAAATCAGATGTCCACGATGCTCTCGCTGCTGCTGGAGCCGCTTTCCCTGAATGGGCAGCTACTCCAGCCCCAACACGCGGGCAGATTATTGGAAATATGGGCCGTCTCTTAATGGAGCATAAAGATTCAATCGTTGCACTTGAAACTCGTGAAATCGGTAAGACTCTGAAAGAATCTGCTGGTTCAGTGCAAGAAGCGATTGATACTTGTCTCTTTTTCCAATCAGAAGGCCGTCGTCTCTATGGGCAGACAGTAAATTCAGAATTACCAGATAAAGAATTGTTCACCTATCGTCGCCCGCTTGGAGTCTGTGGAATCATCAACGCCTGCAATTTCCCTGCTGCGGTTCCTTTCTGGAAGATGATTCCAGCAATTATGTGTGGAAACACATGCGTCTGGAAATCACCACAAGATGCACCCTTGCTATCATTCGCATTAGCTAGGATAATGCACGAGGCTGGGTTACCTGATGGAGTTATCAATCTCATACATGGCAAAGGAAGTGGAGCAGGTCAACATTTGGTTGATGCAGTTGATGAAGGATTAGTCAACAAAATATCATTCACCGGCAGTACTGCTGTAGGGAAAATGATTGGTGAAGTATGTGGCAGAAATTTAGTTTCAGCAAGCCTAGAATTAGGTGGTAAAAACCCACTTGTGGTTATGCCCTCTGCAAACCTTGAAAATGCTGTTGAAGGGGCCTACTGGGCTGCATTTGGGACAGCAGGTCAACGCTGTACAAGTCTTGGTAATTTGATTATTCACAAGGACATTTATGATTCATTCATGGAGATGTTCATGGCAAAAGTAGAATCCACATCAATTGGCGATTCATCTCGTCATCCCGGTGTATTATACGGTCCAATGTTGTCTGAAAAATATGCCAAGGATTTCCTAACGGGTGTGGAGATGTGCAAGGCAAGTGGTGCTACCCAAGTATTTGGTAAGGGGAGAATAACAAATGACAACAAACCTAGCGGATTCTTAGGAGACGCAAGTGAAGGAGTCTACATGTGGCCACATGTTTTTGTTGATGTAACAGAAGATATGGAGTGCTTCCAAGAAGAGATATTCGGCCCGGTTGTCACTATTGTCAAGACTGATGATTTCGACCACGGATTACATCTCGCTAATGCAAGTCCATACGGCCTTTCAAGTGCGATCTATACTAATGATAGGCTAGAAGCCTACCGTTACAAGACCGGTATAAAGGCTGGAATGACTGGAATCAATAATTCAACTACTGGCGCTGAAGCCCACCTACCATTTGGCGGTGTTAAGGGATCAGGTAACGGAACCCGTGAATCAGGGATTTGGGTTATTGAAGCGTACTCATACTGGCACGCTGTCAACGACGAGTTGAGTGGAAAGTTGCAACTGGCCCAGATGGATGTTGACGAAATTGAGATTGAGGAAGCCGAAGTTGACTACTCCGCCTTATCTTGATTGGTTGAGAATAGTCCTATTCAATTACAACCATTCATAT
>JAQXFA010000045.1 GCA_029250565.1 Candidatus Thalassarchaeaceae archaeon | reverse complement strand
TGAAAGTATCATCATTCCAGCCAATTTCTTTTGTAAACGAGAACCAACATGTAGTGCGAGAGCACCTCCTTGTGAAAATCCTGCAAGAACAATATTTTCGTATTCTATTCCTCTTTCATGTTCTTGTTCAAGTAACTCAACAATCAACTTTGCACTACTTCTAATTGAGGTTTCATCTTCTCGATCAGGTGCCTCCCAGTCAAGCGTTTTTATGTCGTACCAAGCGGGCATTTCCATCCCCATATTTATCGTTACACCCATGATTGGGGCATGAGGAAAAACGAATCTTGTATTTTGGCATTCAAGCATCGGGACTACTGGCTCGAAATCATGCCCTGATGCACCTAAACCATGTAACCAAACAACTGTGGAAGTGTGTTCCATCTCAGGTTCTACTATCACCGTTTGTAGGCCACCCATCATTATCTCCAAATGGCATCGCCCCCGGCCTTTCTCTTATCCCTTTTTCGTGAAGAGATGCGGGTATACCATCAGTTGGCACTTCTCACCGATTTACAGTGAATGACCGATTTGCTCATGGGCTGAGGTGATAACCGGCAGATAATGGCGGAGGTCAAGGTGGTTTTGCTTGGTACCGCTCAAGATGGTGGGGTACCACAAGCGGGTTGTGCTAAATCTTGTTGCATGACTGAATTTGGTGGCCCAACAAGGCATCGTAATCCAGTTGCTCTTGGATTAACCGCAGAAGATGGAAGCCGCCACCTAATTGAAGCTAGTAGGACTTTAGCAGACCAACTGATTATTTGGTCCACGGTAGATGGGGAGCCTCTCAACAAGTTAGATTCCATATGGCTCACACATGGTCATCTAGGGCACATCGATGGCCTAGGTTTGTTTGGTTGCGAAGCATGGGGTACCGAAGATATACCTCTTCACGCATCTGAATCAATGATTAGAGTGGTGCAATCCAGCCCTCCCCTTGCCCCACTTTTTGACAATAACCACCTCATCCCAACTCCTTTTTATTCAGGTAAAAGGGTTGAATTAACCGCTGACTTGAGTGTTACACCAGTGAAAGTCCCACATCGTGACGAACATACTGATACCCATGCATTCCTTATTGAGGGACCATCAAAACGTCTGCTATTTTTACCAGATCATGACTCTTGGACAGAAACATTAGAACTTCACTCTGCTGATAATCCACTTTCTTGGTTACATTCACTATTCGTTGATATCGTACTTCTAGATGGGACTTTTTGGTCAGGCGAAGAGTTGGGCGGACACGCACAGAAAATTGGCCATCCACCAGTAGAAGAGACCCTTGAGTTACTTGGGATAAAGGGTCCAAGTGACCCACGAGTGGTGTTTATTCATCTGAATCATACAAATCCTTTGCATGATGAATCATCTGCTGAAACAGCTAGAGTAAGGGCTATGGGTTGGGAAGTTGCACGCCAGCCGATGTCTTTCAATCTCTAACTTGCACTGTCACAGTATCTGAGGTGCTCGCTTGATCATTATCGGTGACGGTCAAAGTAAAAGTGTGATTTCCTTTGGGTAATTTGACCTTGATAATCGGTGCTTCACCAATTACACGGTTAGTTACATCTCTCCATGTGTGAGATACAATTACCCCATCTTCATCAAAAGAGCGTGAGCCATCAAGAGTTACTACTGCTGTATCGGATTCATCTGCTTGGACTATCAAATCTTCACCAGCATCTGCTACTGGGGGGACATTCATTCTATCAGGGGCTTCGGAAAGAGCCGCATCAAAATCAAAATCTTCCTTTTGTGTTTCATCTGTTAGGGTTATTTCGGCTTCTAGCAAGCCCATCAAATCGTCTGAACCGATAGAAGTTGAATCACCACTTGAAAGTTGAGCCATTTCAGACTCGGTAAGGAGTTCTGAATAATCATCATCTTCACCATATAATGCTTCAACTGTGTTTGCAACCCGTTCACTCGGAGAAGCAGTTGAGTATTCTTGTAAGTCTGAATCAATATCGCTTCCAGATTGCATCAAATAAGTTTCAGCTTCGGAATTTAGAATTAATATCTGATTATCTCTAGTGTAATCATTCTGATTATCACCTGCAACAACAATTAATTTGCCATTATTACTTACCATAACCATCTCAGTTAGACCTGTATGTTCAACCTGCCATTTCTCTACACCTTCTCCATCAATTAGGTGCACTTGGAACCAGGTTGCAATAAGTAAATCCTGACCAATTGAAATCAGGTCGTTAATGCTGTAAGGTGACTTGAACCTAGTTATCGGTGAGCGTTCTGAGTTAAACTCGATAACTTCTCCATCAAACATTCCGCAAACAACTCCTGAATCCGTAGGTCTCAGAACTTCACATCGCTGCCTAATTGTTACTCGCTCCACTTCTTGACCCATGGGGGTCCACCATTCAAGGACGATTTCCTCTTCATCACCCATTGTCACATCTAAGGCTTCTCGGGCAATACAGAGGTGGCCATCCGCCAAGTAACATATCGCAGTAACTCGCTCTCCTTGCTCACCGCGCGAATCGCGCTTGAATCGGATATTTCCATTCCTGTCAAGAACTGTCACATTCCCAACATCATCAGCAATTGCAGCAGTATCGCCCTTAGGTGAAACTGCTAGTAGAGTCAGTTCTCCAGATTCATAATGAGTTAGGAGGCGTCCACTAGATGAGAGCAAATGCAGTAATCGAGCCCCATCAATAACTGCTACTAAATCTCCAGAAGTAGAAACAGCGAGATGATCACAACCACCCCCTAGGTGGTGGCTCCATCGGTGGCCACCAAGTCTTTCGTGACCGTGTAATTCCCCAGAGTGGCTACCCACTATTACGGTACCATCGGGGGCGAATTCAACTTTTGATATGCCGCCTTCTATGGTTTTTGAATCGGATTTATTCCCTCCATCTAAGTCACAAATAGTTAGTTCTCCTCCTTCTTCCCCCCATGCAATATACATCCCATCAGTGGAAAAAGACACATCTGTAACCCGTGATTCGGGCTTTAGTATGTTGGCGGGGTCAATGGTGAGTGGCATTGCTATCAAAGTTAAGAGGCAATCACTTTGCTTTCATGCTATCGCCGTATCAAATCCGGCTTTCTGTCGAAGTTCATCCATCGTTTCCTCACTCCAACCAACTAGTGGTTCAAGTGTTGCCATAGGTACATTCCCATCACTCTCGTATGTTTGTTCTCCAAGATTATCGCCTACTACTGCCCACACATTCCCAATGTGCCCGGGCCCTGGAGCAGTTGCCAAATAGGATTTCATTTCATCATTAATTTGAGATGGGTCCCACAATTTCACTAGATCAAAAAGTTCTGATTTAGAATTTGGAGAAACAATCAATCGGCATCCACGCCTCATTACCAACCATGCAGCTAAGTAATCTCGTTCGTTGTTTAATTCAGTGATTACAGAACCCTGTACCCCGGTAGGCAAACCTCCTTGACAAACTATTCTGGTTCCAAGTATTCCTACTTCTTCTGGCATCAGAGATATTCTAACTGGCCATTCAGGGTCTGAGAGATTCACTTTCAGATGTGGTGCGCGAGCCAAGATTGCAGCACCTACTGCACCAGCGAATGTCTGGCTTGTCCAATTTTGTTTTTCGCCATGTCTCTTGCACTGTACAGCAAAGGTTGCGCCTTCTTCTGTTGGTGCAAGATGGATTACAGCGTCTGCAACTGCCTCAGGGTCAACAGCAACTGATGTTAATGGGTCAGCTGAGGTTAATCCAAAGGTATGGCGCATCGCATCTTCTGCGTCCTCAGCATCTCCTTCCACCAAATCAAGAAATAGCATTCCTTGCCATGGGGTAACCTTGACCTTAGCACCTCTAACTTGTGCTTGCATAACGATGTGTCTTTGCAATGCTTTACGCATAAATCTTCGAACTTGACGGGATTTCAGAATAATTTCGCCCATTCTCATAATCCAGCGCATCATCTCACCCCGTAAACCGGCTCTAAATTTCCCACATTAATCTTCATTGTGGATGTCCATTGAGTCAATTTCTTCAGGTTCGCCATCATCATTTCCATTCTTTGCGGCGTCATTTCGTTGTAATTCAAGCATCTGAAGATACTCTTCGGTGATGTCTCCTGTGCAGTACTCACCGGTGAAACAAGAGGTATCAAAGTCATGCGCCTTATCTTCTGAGATTGTGCAAGCAGCGATTAGATCATCTAAGTCTTGATAGACTAGGAAGTCTGCACCAATTTCCTTTTCAATTTCTTTTATTGACTGCCCATGTGCAATATATTCACTTCGTGCTGGCATATCAATTCCATACACATTAGGATGCAAAAGCGGTGGGGCAGAGGAAGCGAAATACACTTTCTTAGCACCTACTTGACGAGCCATTTCAACAATTTTTCTTGAGGTGTTTCCGCGCACAATAGAATCATCCACAAGCAATACGGTTTTGCCAGAGAATTCATCTGGAAGAGGATTCAATTTTTTGCGCACCGAATCTTTGCGTTGGGCTTGCCCTGGCATGATGAAGGTACGGCCAACATAGCGGTTTTTCACAAACCCTTCTCGAAATTCAACTCCGAGACGGGCAGCTGTCTGAATTGCTGCATAACGGCCAGAATCAGGTATTGGCATCACCACATCAATCCCATGGTCAGGTTTCAATCGCATAATTTTGTCAGCCAAGCGCTCGCCCATGTTCAATCTCGCTTTATGCACTGACATTCCATCTATTACAGAATCAGGGCGAGAGAAGTAAACATATTCAAAAATGCAATTTTGAAGTTTGGGGGATGAATGGCACTGTTCAATATACATCTTACCGTCAACTGAAATGAAAATACATTCACCGGGAGCAACGTCTTTAATATCTTCAAATCCAAGTGTTTCAAGAGCAACACTTTCTGATGCTACTGCCCATTCTGTGACACCACTCTCGCTCACGCTGTTTCCATACACAAGAGGGCGGATGCCGAAAGGGTCTCTGAATGCGAATAGGCCATACCCGTTTATCATCCCGACCACAGAGTAACCGCCACTTAACCGATAGTGAACCTCACGTACAGCTTTGAAAACTTGATGCACATCCAAATATAGTTCATCTTCAATTTTCAACTGTCTTTTACCCAGTTTTTGTAACTCATGCGCGATTACATTCAGAAGAACTTCAGAATCTGAGGTGGTGTTGACATGTCGTAAGTCATCAAGATAGAGTTGCCTAGCCTGTTGCTTTGCATTGACTAAATTTCCGTTGTGGGCGATGGTTATCCCGTATGGTGAATTAACGTACAATGGTTGTGCTTCAGCCGAGGAGCAGGTACCAGCAGTGGGGTATCGGACATGCCCAATCCCCATCGATCCTTGAAGGCGCTCCATATGGCGCTCGTGGAATACATCTCGGACTAATCCGTTAGATTTCCTAAGGTGAAGATGATCATCATCACAGGTTACAATCCCGGCAGCATCTTGGCCTCGATGTTGTAGAACAAGAAGCCCGTCGTATAGCATCTTATTGACGTGCGAGCCGGGCTGGCCGGCGATGCCGATGATGCCACACATCTCGGTTCCCTGTTTATGCCCCATAGCAGTAGGTATTTGGTAATGCCCCCATAAGCAAGGCTATGTTCAACTCAATTTTTGTCAAACTTTGACAAGACAAGATGCTCAGTTTTTTGGTCGGCGGTTTTTCTTAGCCCAGCCGAATCCTCGGCGCTTAGCAGTAGCCCCATATCCGCATGAAGCGCAGACACCCTTCTGCTTGTGATAGGAGTGCTTTCCGCAGCGTCTACATAGGATGTGAGTGCTCTTCTGGCGCTTACCCATACTTGGTGTACCCTTACTCATATCACTCACCACCTGCTATTTGCAGGCCGCCCGACCAACCCACCCATTATGAGGCTTGCTCATTCCTCTTCGCTCTCAAAAGAGGTCGTTTCTAACTCAAGTAGTGGGTCAGATGGTGTTTCTCTTCCTGTCACAAGAGTCAGAAGAATACCAAAACTGGCACCCAATGAAAGGAGAATTGCAAAATCCGCAGTCATCATACGAATGGCGCCGATAGAAAATTGCGACCATACATCCGTTGCTACGCCTGCAACGGTCATCCCAGAGTCAACAAGCAAGCCATACAACAAGGCACCAACAATTGCTGCCAGTAATGTTCCGAGCGCCTGTTCAACCAATTTTGCATGTTTATGTGATAATGCTAGAGTTATCATAAATAGCGCGCTATTTACGAAAATGAAACTAATTATTGCAGAGTGTGTGAATCTTGACAAAATATCTACATCCCCAACTTCTCCGCGAACTTCTAAATGGATATTAGCAATGAAAATTAATACTGTCAGAGTCAACACTACTAGCGTGAGAGTACGCCAGTCGCGAATAACATCGCCATCATTATTCATTCATCGACCCCCGCATTGGTTGAAATTATTTCACGAATAGTAGCCGTTTCATCTTCACTTAGAGGCTCAACAGATTCTGGTACACCCATTCTTTTTTCACCAAGCCAAACAAAAGTGATGAAAATCATTAGTGCAAGGCCACTTCCAAACAACATTCCCCCAAGATCGCCAAGTGCCCCCCAGGAAGCACTCCTCCAAAATACGGGGTCATCCGAATTTGTTCCTTCTGCCAAGAGATAGATTAACAGTAAGAAGGAAGTAATTGAAATCAAAGCCATAACGGACGCTTCTTTTAGCCTTGAATCTCCCATGATAAGGGCAAAGGCTGCAGCAAAACCAGCAACTACAACCAGTGATGTTAGGAAACTAGTGACGAAGTGTTGCCACCAAGGGTTGGCAACGCCGTCAATTGCTGGCCGAGCTTCAAACACCATCCATGCGAACCATGCCGCTGATAATATCATCAATGCAAATCCAAAAGGCCGCACACTGCGCGGCAGTGGTGCTACCGGAATTGGTCCTGAAAACAGAGTAAACCAAATGCCAAATAACATTGCAATAATTGGTCCAATAAGTGAAATTAACAGATGTAAAGACCATCCTTCTATTGTTGAATCCAAAGAACTAGGTTGGGCGATAATCGTCATCCCTAATAGAATAAGGAGGACTTTACCTGTGAGTCTACGCTCGGATTCCTTGGCAACCACTAGTCCGATGCCAAGTGGCAGTAGTAGTATGGGTATCCAATACTGCCAAAGGAGTGTCGATGCCAGCATCTCAATCAACCCCGCGAGAAGGCCCATCACCTTGAAGATTGACTTCATGTTCCCCATTTTTGCCTATTCAAATTAGGTGAACTAACACGACACTCTCAAATAGGGGTCGTCAGTGGGCGAGTCGCCCTTAGGGCGTAGGTGATACATTCCATGGTCAACCGTCCACGAAAAGTAAAGCGATACAGCCCTGCTGCTGGACGCCACACCGTGCACACAATTGAGCGTGTGAAAAAGCGCCGTGCAAGTGAGTTTAAGTGGGGTCAACGCCGATTCCGCAGAGTTACTGCTGGTTACCGTGGTTTCCCACGTCCAAAGCCAGAAGGCCGAGAGAAGCCAACTCGCCGAGTTAACATTCTATACCGGTGCTCAGAAACCGGAAAGGCGCACACTCCAAAGTGCTACCGAGCAAAGAAGTTCAACCTAACTGATGATTGAGGTGAATACAGTGACAGGAAAATTCGTACGTGTATCTTGCCGTGATTGCGGAAATGAACAAGTTATCTTTGAGCGTGCTTGCACGAAGATTTCATGTAACATCTGTGGGGCTACTCTAACTCAGCCAGCAGGCGGCAAGGCAAAACTTGTCAGCGCTGCAGTGGTTGAAATTCTTGAGTGAGCTCTGGGTGTGAATAACAAATGTCAGCAGATAATGATGATTGGCCTGAGGAAGGCGAAATTGTTGTTTGTGTGATTACTGATGTCAAAAAGAATGGCGCATACGCCACACTTGACAATTATGGTGACAAAGAGGGTTTCATCTTCGTTGGTGAAATCGCTGCTGGATGGGTCAAGAACATTCGTGGTTTTGTCCGCAAAGGACAGAGATTGGCTGCCAAGGTCATGAAGGTCAAGAAAGACCGTAAAACCGTTGAATTGTCACTCAAATCTGTCAGTGAAGAACGCCGCCGCGAGGCGATGCAGAAGTGGAAAAACGAGAATCGAGCAACACAACTTTTGGGAATTGTTGGAGATCGTGTAAAGTGGTCTGAGTCAGAAACATCTGACATGTCAAAGGAACTAGTGGGAGCGTTTGGCGACCTATACACATCGTTTGAGGAATGTGCAATCGATGAAGCAGCCCTCAAAGATTTAGGGTTCAAAGGAGACTGGTGTAAGATTTTCATTGAACTCGCTGTTGAGAACATTATTCCACCATTTGTCAACATACGTGGTTTCTTCGATATCCAAGTAGTCTCAGAGGATGGCATTGAAATCATTCGAGAAGCCCTTTCTGCGGCTGAAGAAGCAGGAACGGATACAAAAGAAGAAACAGTTGTGACTTGTCACTATGATGGTGCCCCTAGATATCGAATCGAAATCAGGGCACCTGATTACAAATCAGCAGAAAATGCTTGGCGGGCAGCAGAATCATCAGCGATTCCAGTGGTTAAAAGCGCTGGTGGCACAGTAGTTGCCGAGAGAGTCTGAAACAGAGGTTCGTTGGGCAATCGCTTTGAACCGTGTCCACTACAATTGGATGTAAGGTGCTGAGATGGCTCGCTCAAGAATTCAGAAATGCCGAGATTGTGGCAGTTATGGTCTAAGCACTACTTGCAAGAAGTGCGGTGGAGTTGCACAGGCAGCAGGGCCACTCAAGTTTTCACCTCAAGACCCACAGGCAAAACGCCGACGAGAATATGAGAATATAACCGATCCAAAATGGGTTGAAAATCTACCTAGCCCCAAGGGGGAAGAGGAGTGAGCAGGGCTCGAATTGTTTGGTACGATGGAGCAAAAAAGCTTCCAAAACATGATTTGATGTTACATGCAGTCCCTGGTGTTGGTAATGTTGGTAAATTAGTGACAGATAGTTTAGTAAATACCCATGATAGCAATTTAGTAGCACGAATACTCCATCCAGACTTGCCACCACATGCAACTCTAAACGAGAATGGGATATTGACGCCACCATCTCTTGATATCCATGCTGTAAGTTTACCTAGTGGAAGTAATATTTTGACACTTTCAAGTAATTTTCAGCCGTTGACACCGGCTGGGCAGTATGAAGTTGCTTCTTCATTGCTAGAATGTTGTAAAGAGGCGAAAATCGGTCGTTTGTTGATTTTAGCCGGGCTTTCTGCAGAGCCTGGAGATGAAGCAGTTCATGTTGTCTGCGCTAGTGAAGATGATGTCAAAGACATCACTGGTATTGGTGTTGAAGTTTCCAAAGAGCATCCCGCTGCTGGAATTATTGGGATGACGGGGATGGTGTCATCCTTGGCTCCTACTTTCAACCAATCATCGGCATGTATCATCGCTGAAACAGTTGGCACAAGTGCTGATTCTGTAGCAGCCGACCGAATGGTCACTTTTCTAAAGGATTCATTCAAATTAGATCTCGGCCTTGAACTCAATAACACAAAAGAAACTGCTGACAAACTGAAGGCATTTTTTGACCTTGATGAAATCGCTGAAATGCCAATTGACTTTGATGTTTCAGAACAAGATGCAGGATTCTACGCCTAACTGATTATTGTAGATATTATCTGCGATTAGCCACCTGAAGAAACTGTGATTAGTTCAAGAGATACATCACTGTTGAGTTGGCTATCATGTGGTACAATTGTGTCATCATGTACTGCTAATACGGTACTTGGATGAATATCTAGTTTGACCAGTAATTCTCGGATAGTAAGGCCTTCATCACATTCAACCGACTGTGTATTGTCATCGTGAGTTATCGACACGCGCATAGTTTGGCGAATCGTCACTCCCACTTGAACTCATCACCACGCTTATTTCAGTCAGATTGCTCGGGCAGATTACCTAGCCGAGATCGCATAGCCCGGTATCGCGGTGGATTCGAAATCCACTGTCCTCGTGACGCGGGAGTTCAAATCTCCCTCTCGGAGCCAATCATTAGAATTGAGTGATAACTATGGTTTTGGGCGAAGTCTAGTTGCAAATGTTTTGGTTACTCTTGCTTGAAGCACAATTTGTCCATACTGATCCTTTGCCTGCGCCCCAACAAGTACCACTTCGTCACCCCTTTCGGGGTTATATCCCTCAAGAACTACACGTGATTTTTCATCGCCACCCCAGACTTGAAATGATGCTGAGCCAGTTTCATCTATCAGTTTAGCAGCCCATTTTCCTTCTTGGTGATTAAAGTTGTAAAGACGCGCGTGGACGTTGTACTCCTCTGGAATTAATTTCGCAAAAGACACATCATCTTCAGTCGATGTAGGGGCCAATTCGATGGTTCCACTCGCTGAAACATCAAGACGCTTGTGAGCACCCAAACTTTTTTTCCAGCCAGAAGCAATAATCCCATTTTTAATTCGGACAGTTGCTCCATGTTCAAAACCAAATGGAATATTCGGGCTATCTTGTCTGATGACTACAGCCAACCATTCACCTGGCCCTATATCAAGAAAGAACTCAAGATATTCTTTCTCAAACTTTGGCCATTGTTTTACCATATTTGGTTCCCTAACGGTTCCCCTAACCGTCACGAATGGGTCAATGTCTCCAATAGGTGTGCAATTTACTTGTGCCTCTGATGTTGGAGAAAATTTAGTTGATCCGCCTTTCAATAATTCTTCTTTATGAGGTGATTCACTGCAAACAAGTTGATACTCACATGAATCACATCTTGCCATTCCAGTCAATGGTGGCGAGTCTGTTAGGACTCCACCAGGTGCAAAAGTCCTGACCGGAGCTGGATTCCCAGGGTACTCATTTTCTGGATTGTGCTCAGACATCTTGAGTTTCTTGTGAAGTGGTTTGAGGCGATTTTCAAGCCTGATTAATGATTTTTCATCTGGCAGATGGATCTTTTTTCTAACTGGAACCCCAAGATACCATATTTCTAATTCTGTAACCAACTCCTTTCTATCGTGTGTACTCCACCAAAGGTACGCATATGTTGCTAATTGTTCAGGATATCCAAAGGAAAAATCTGAGGTTCCAATACTTGCTTTAACATCATGGATTCTAGGGCTACCTGTCCATCTATAGACCAAATCATACTCTCCCTGTAACCAACCTTCTGGATGAATTGCTGCTAAAGCAAATAGCCCTGCATCAGGGTCACAAAACCAAGGCCTTGCTACTTCCCATGCTTCAACAAAAGTAATTTCACCCGATGATTCAGCACATGGATGCGTAATTGAATGGGTGTAAGGAAAGCCATCAGGTGCTGGCCATTTCGGGCGTTTTTTTCCCTCACGCCAGTCTTTGAATGTGGGCCCCCCATTTGCTTTCATGCAATCTTCCACTTCATCAAGGTGGAACTCTATTCCAGCAAATACCATTTGACACGCTTCTTCCTTTCTTTTTTCCTCAAAAACGTCCCAATCTCCAACTCGGTTAGGATCTTCTAACCATTCATTCTTCGCTTGTGTCCATTCTCTTTCAAAGTGAATTCGAGCTCTTGCCTTGGCCCATGTTGTAATCTGTAGTCGTTCTCGTGGCCATTCTGATACATCTAGGGTAGGAAGGTTTAGTCCCGGCCAATTTGCATTTGCCTGAGTTGACGGACGGACAACTACATTCCCTGTACCTGAAATATCAACCTCTTCAAGAGGCGAATCAAAAGTTTCTGATGGTGAGTCATGGGGGACTAATACGGGCGAATCTCGCATCACTCTGTTCAATGCCCCTTCAACAGCGTGACCCATTGCAAAAATTGGCGGAGAGCCGCCTAATAATCCAAGAATATAGCGATTATACCACATTTTTGGACAACGGCGATGCATATCTGCTTGTGTATGTGAAAGCCTCGCGTAAGGACCAACAGGGTCTTCGCTTGGTGGGTCTAAGACCGGCATCATTCCCTCTTAGCGGCCAAGGTTCTTCAAGAGTTCCCCAATTATTGCTCTTTGACTTCGAGTCGAGTATTACGTTGGTCAATTCTTACTTGAGGTACTCCATCTCTCCATCCTAATTCAGCGGCTAGAATCCGTACAATATCACCAACTTTTAATTTTTGAAAAGTTCTAGTAATTGCCGAGCCAAAGGCAACAACTTCGACAACTGATTCTCCGTCCCATATGTGACAAGTTGACATTGACCAAGGCTTCCCTCTAGCGTTTACCCCACTATGGCCACCTCTGCTAACAACCTGCCCAGATAGGTTAGCCTTGGTTGGAATTAATCCCAGTCTAGTAAATTCAACATCCTCTACTTCGTTGGCTGGCTTGATTGAACTATGTTCATCAAGATATAATCTTGTCATTCTCCGCCATACCCCTGGAGCTACATCAAGTAAGGCTAATTCAGTACCTGATGGGATTTCACCGAATGATTCAGCACCCATCTCTTCAATGGTTACATTCGTGCTGCCTACGACAATTGTTGCTCCTCTAACTTCTTCGCCATAGTGGTTTGAGAGTGGACCCCATTGTCCCTTTACCTCACCCTTAACATTGAGTCGTCGAGGTATTTCAGAAATCATTGTGCAAGGTGCTTTTGGTACCAAAGAAGCAACCAAATTCTCAGGATTTCCAAGTTCAGGTGGCGTTAAGGCAGCAAGTGCTTTTGCTTGTATTTTTTCTGGAGCCGCATCACAAAATGCGGCCGCAGTACATCGTTTACATGTCAACGATTTTGCCTCCTGCTCATCTTCAACGGGCTGTGCTTTTCCTCCCGGCGCGTGGGTTAACCAAGGTGCGGGATCGGCAGGTGCGAGGTGAGTTGGATGCAGTCCCGAAAGAGTCATTTGTTCGTGAATATTTTTCCAACGAGCGGATTCTGATTCGAGATTTTCATCGTCTAGCAAATCAATGATTTTTCGGTGTGGCCCATTCAAATACCATCCTTCAAGACCTGAAAGTTCACCGCCACTTTCGCCTTTATTCGGTCTTCCTGAGTGGGTACGGGTAATTCCCCATAGCCATTGGTAAAACCGAAGTTGATTGGCTAATCCAGCAGAATATCCGCTAGTTCCGGCGCTTGCCTTAATGTCACAGATTCTCACTGTCCCATCCCATCTGTGTACCAAATCCATCTCACCAGCAGCCCAACCATCGGGATGGAAGAGCCTCTGTGGTGCAGCAATTCTTGGATCTTTGACCCATGGCCTAGCGATTTCCCAAGCTTCCCAGATAGTGACATCACCTGATTTTTCAAATCCATCTACCGCGGTTCGATTGGAATCTTCACCGGGATTTACTGGTGCTTCGTCCCAGCAAGGTGCTGGCACCGTGAACGGGTCACCTGCATTTCTGTAAGAGTTGAGATGTGGTCCTCCACCTGCATTGAAGCAGTTTTCAACTTCCTCTAATTGTAATTTGATTCCGCCTCGTATTAGATTTTCAATTCGCTCATCTTTGACTTCTTTGATATCACGGCCTGCGGCTTTCCATTGAGTTGCATCCCAACGCGCTTGTAAGAGCCTCTGAACTTCTCCAACTAGTGAAGGAATAACCAATTCCATCCACTGTGAAATTGATTCTAGATCTGAGATAATAACCTCATCATTAGGGCTAATTTTCCCCAATCCGTTTTCTTGGCGACTAAAATTCACCCATTCTGCAAGCCCAGGCATTGCCGTACCGTTTTCAGGAAAACGTTGTATGAAAAGACCACAGAGAGCATCTTCAACAACTAATCCAATTATCATCTCAGGATTAGTGGCATCATTGAGTCCGATTCTTCTACGATAATGCCATTGACGAGGGCAACGCTCCCATGTGACTAAACCACTTGCTGAAATTCGGCGTCTACTCTTACCGAGATATCCTGCACTTGGTGGTAGAACAACTGGCATTTAATCACTCAACTGTAGTAGTAATCATCGTTCGCCTTCTGCTCACGGTCTTTTTGGCTGGCTTCTTTATTGATACGTGGTCTCTTTGAATCATGATCTCTACGGAAAGTAACTCCAACTCCTTTCAAAAATCGGTTCATTCCCTTGCGAAGTGATAGTGGTCCAATAGCAGAGCCTGCGGTTCCCCCTTCGCCCTCAAACACAAGTAAAGAGTCACTTACGATATCAATGAAATATATGTCATGGTCAATCACCATCGCTGATTTTTCATTAGATTCCATGGTTCTCCTTATGGCCTTCGCCGCCTCCATTCTAGCATTAGCATCCAAATGAGCACTTGGTTCATCTAACAGATAAATATCAGCATCCCGGCCAAGACAGATTACAATTGAGACTGCTTGTAATTCCCCCCCAGATAGGCGAGACGCATCAAGTTCCAACAACTTGTCAACTTCTAATGGCCTAACAACTCTAGTTTGAAATTCACCCACATGCCAAGAACTACCAATTTCAGCATCTAGCCATTCACGTACAGAACCAGGGAATTCTGCAGTAATGTGTTGTGGCTTATAGGAAACCTTTGCCTCCATAGTGCACCATCCAGCATCCATCTCTAATTCACCAGCAAATATCTTGGCTAGCGTGGTTTTACCAGTGGCATTAGGTCCAACTACTCCAACCACTTCTGTTTCATGTAGTGTACCTGTACCTGTTGTGAGTTTGAAATCACCAAGTTTTTTCTCTAAGTCACCCCATTCTAGAATAGGTAATCCAACCGCCTCTTCACGGACTGAACCTCTGACGAAAGAAATCGGTTTATCGCGTATCCGTACATTTTCCTCAACTAAAAATCCGTCAAGATACGCATTGATTGCTTTACGAGTTGAACGTGCAGGGGTGAAGATTCCAAATGCAGCCCTAGTTCCGTAAACAATGTGAACAAGGTCACACAGAACATCGAGAATAGCCAAGTCGTGCTCAATCACGATGACTCGTTTTCCTTCGGATAGATTTTGCAATATTTTGACAATCCTCATTCTCTCAAAAATGTCGAGATAAGAGGACGGCTCATCAAAGAAATATACATCAGCATCTTTCAATAATGTAGCAGCAATTGCAACTCTCTGTAATTCACCGCCAGAAAGTTGCGGTAAATTTCTCTCCAGTAAATGGTCAATTCCTAAGTCAGCTGTGACTTCATTCATTGCATCCCGCTCATCAACAGTAGCCAGTAATTCACCGACTTGTCCCTTGAATGCCTTAGGAATATGGTCAACATATTGTGGCTTAAGAGCCACCCTAACCCCTGTTCCAGCAACTAGTTCAAGGTAATCTCGTAACTCTCCCTTTGGTAAACTCTTGAGAATCTCGTCCCACTCTGCTGCTTCAATATGCCAGTCACCCAAGTTAGGTGTGATGCTTCCTGAGAGAATGTTGATTGCAGTTGATTTCCCCATCCCATTTTGCCCTAGTATACCGACCACTTGTTCTTCACGCGGTGCTGGTAGCCGGAAAAGTCGGAATCCATTCCTCCCGTAACGATGAATCATGTCAGACTCCAATTCTTCAGGTAGATTTTGAATTACTAATGCGTCAAATGGACATTTATTTACGCAAATACCACAGCCAATGCAAAGTTGTTCTGAAATAATGGTCTTCTTTGTTTTCTCATGGAAAACGATGCATTCCTGACCGTTGCGAACAGGTGGACAAAAGGCATGACATTGGTCGTCGCATTTCTTTGGTTGACATCTGTCATCAAGAAGAACTGCTACCCTCATTTACTCACCTCTATTCTTTTCGGCTTGGATTCATTGTTTCATGCTTACTGCTCCCATCCTATAAGATGGGCGTTTTCAATTACAGACGGAAAAACCGCTGCTTGGCATAAATGGCTGCTGCCAGAGTAACTTTCTCAACTTTTGAAAGTTTGATTTGACCGTGGAAGATATTACCATCCCGTTTCTTGATCTTCTTCAATATTGAACCATAAAATGCCATCATCGCTGCTGGCGAATATCGAGCCTTGCGGTTCAGAAGCGGCAACAATTTGAGAGCCCGCTTGTGATAAGTTTCAATCTTCTCAATGAATTCAGCAGAGAAAGCGTGCCAGCGCTTGTCATTGGCTAAGTCGCCTGATAATTCACTGGGCTTGATTCCATGCCGTTCTAAATCTTCCAAAGGCAAGTAAACTCGATTTCGGCCAGCATCTTCAGCAACATCTCGCAAGATGTTTGTCATCTGCATGAAGATTCCCCAGGACTCAGCATATTTTACCGCCATAGGGTCATCATAATCGTATATCTCAATGCAGACAAGCCCAACAGTGGAAGCAACTCGGTAACAGTATTTGTACAGGTCATCGAATGTTCTGTAACGGTTAGTGTATAGGTCATCTTCCATACCAGAAATCAAGTCATCAAGGTGTTCTCTTGGAACATTGAATCGTGAAACAGTGTCTTTCAGAGCCATGAAAATTGGATCTGTAGATGCGTGGCAATTGTAGGCAGTGGACAACTTTTTGCGGAAAAAGAACAGTTGGGCTAATTTGTCACGATATGTTGGTGCGTCTAACACACTTTTGTCTCCAGTCAACAGCTCAAGGCTTTCACGGTATTCTTTTGCTTCTGGGTCTTGAGCCCCTTCACTACCTGGGAACACATCCACATAATCACCATCAGCGATGTCATCTGCTCGGCGGCAGAATGCGTAATATGCACACATTGCCTTACGCTGTTCATCTGGCAGATATTTGAACGAGTGGTAGAAGTTACCCGCTTCTTTACGAGTTAGAAGTTCACAATATGCATACGCAGCGTCCATCATTTCTTGAGGGACTGTTTCTTCTTCCCAAATAGGTGCCTCAATGTGAGCAAACGGGTTGACTAACTCCGCTTCAAAATCTAGACCTGCCATGAAAGAGGGAATTTCTTTCAACAAATCGATTGCCGTTATACTGACCGCTTTTACAGCCTCACGAGAGATTTCAACTGCTGAACGAATCTGTTCTAATCGCTCTTGCTGATTAGAGTTCAAATCACTTTCAGAGGCACCATCAAAGATGTGCGAATCACCGATGTTCGCTGTTTCCGACATACGCCTCGTTGATTGTGTGTTTATCATCTCTTAATGAACCCAACGGCCCTAAGGGCCGAACACATTGATTGGAGTAGTTCAAGGTGAACCTCCGTTTGAAAAGAGATTAATACCGGGGCAAGAACAGGTTACTAACAGGTCAAGTGGAGGTGGAGTCATGGCTAAATTAATCAGTTCAGAGATTGACTCTCTGCTTGAGCAAACCTCACGTTCTTTCTATCTAACTTTGAAGGTTTTACCAACAAAGATTCGTGGTCAAATTGGTTTGCTCTACCTGTTGGCTAGATTGGCGGACACGATTGCAGATTCTGCTAGCGGTAATACCAATCAATTAATTGACAATATTAGGGAATACAATGAGTATGCTCAAGGCAATCGAGATGACCCCCCAAATCTAGGTGATTTAGCACAACTTCAGACTAATCCTGACGAGGCAAAATTACTAGAAAAAGTTAGTGAAGTTGTTAGTTCTTTAGAGCGATTTTCAGACGCTGATCAGAAAATAATCAGACAATGTTTGGATACAATTGTTAGCGGCCAAACTCTTGATTTACAACGCTTTGGAAATGTTGAAAAAGGCGCAATAACACCTCTATCTGACG
>JAQXFA010000044.1 GCA_029250565.1 Candidatus Thalassarchaeaceae archaeon | reverse complement strand
AATCAAGAAGAAGGTGTTGATGAAGCAGATTTCCTCAAGACTGATGGATACCATATCTACATGATTAACAACGGCCAGTTGGTAATCTTGGGTGTGCCTGAGTTTGGAAACGTGACTCTTGAATCAAACATGACATTGGAGGGCTCTCCAATGCAGATGCTCGTGAATGGAAATCAACTAGTGATTATCTCTTATGTTTCCTACTGGAATCTACCTTCTGATGATCCTGTTCGAATTGCTATGATGTCTGATACAGGGGACGATGATAGGTCGTCATACTATCGATACAGCAACAAGGTGAAGTTTACAGTGATGAATATCACCGACCGTTCAGACCCACAAATTGACCGCGAACTATACCTCGATGGTTCTTATCAAACTGCAAGATTAGTTGATGGGACACTTCGTGCAGTAACACATTCATACGCGCAATTACAAGGATTACGCACTTATCCAACCCTTCCTGATAATTACTGGGAGATTGACTACGATGATCCAAGCCGCCAAGATATTTGGAATACGAGTGTTGATGAAGCAATTGCCTACAATCTAGAAGTTATTGCAGACCTAACATTAGCAGATTTCTCTCCAAGAATGCATGAGCGAATGGCTGATGGAACAGTTGTTGAACAATCAACAGTAAGCGCAACCTGCGAAGAATTTTCTGCAGCAGCAGATTCAGTAGGACGCGGATTTACAACTATTATGACCATTGAATTGTTTGGCGACATAGTTGAATACGAACTAGACCACGTTTCGTCCTCATGGGTTGAAGTCTATGCAAGCGAAGATATGCTAATTCTTGCAGAGCCAGCCAATGATTGGTGGTGGTACTGGCGTAATGATGCCTTTGAAGAGGCAACAAATATCCACGCTTTCGATATTTCAGATGGTGGAATAACTACCTACATCGGTTCAGGTAGAGTCACTGGAACTGTCAACGACCAGTTCTCACTCTCAGAATACAACGACACCATCCGAGTTGCTACAACTCAGGATGTATGGGGCCGTTGGTGGCTAGAAGATGGCGAAGATTGGGCTGGCCCAACTAACGATGTCTACGTTCTTGCACCAGATGAGAACGGTGGTGATGAATTACTACAGATAGGCCATGTTGGAGGTATTGCTACTGGAGAGACCATCTGGTCTTGCCGTTTCATTGGTGAGAAGGGATACCTTGTCACATTCAGAAATATTGACCCACTTTGGACAATTGACCTTTCAGACCCAACCAATCCACAAGTGATTGGTGAGTTAGAGGTTTCAGGTGTGTCAACCTACATTCACCCACTAAGTGAAGACCATCTCTTGACAATCGGCATTGCTGGCGGCGAAGATGGATTGGGATTGGATTGGGGTAACACCCAGATTTCACTGTTTGATGTCTCAAACTTCTCTGACCCAACCTTGGCATCAGCTTTGCAACTTGCTCCTATTGACCGCAATAGTGAGGATTGGTGGAGTTGGTCATGGTCGTACAGTGAGGCGACCTATGAGCACAAGGCATTCACTTACTGGGCGCCTGCTGAATTGTTGGCAATACCTCTCTCAACATACCGGTACACCTACGATGAAGTGGTGATTGATGGGCGAAAATACTCTTTCAGTGGTTACGAGTATGTCACTCAGTTGATTCTAGTGAAGGTTGATGCTGAGAATAACACACTGACCAAGTATGGCACAATAGATCACTCGGACTTCTACAATGGGGAAAACGGACTAAGAGATTCGTATTACTACGGCAGTCCAAATGTTAGGCGCTCAATTTTCATGGGTGATTACGTCTATGCATTCTCTGCAGAAGGCGTGACTGTGACTAATTATACGACAATGAATCTTTCAGCATCCATTGGTCTTCCAGAGATGGTTAATGCCCCAAGTTATTGGGGTTGGGAAGAGGATGTCGTACGTTCTGATGAGGTTCAAGAAGATGGTGATGATGGTGAACGAGATGATGATGGCACAGGCTCAAGCAGTGATAGCGGAGAAGCATCATCAGATCCAGACGATAGATCCTGAAATCAAAACTTGATGGCAGTTCCGGCTTCGCCGGGTTCACACAAAGGCTCGCCGCGCAGCGAGCCACCAATCCCTCGTCCATGAACAGGGACTCCACCTACAACAGTGAGTTGTGGGAATCCAGTCAATTCCATGCCAGCAAGAGGCGTCCATCCAACAGTAGTCCAAGTGTCTGCATCCTGAATCGTGTGGCGCGTTTCTAGGTCAACTAGTGTAAGGTCAGCGTCAAATCCTTCCTCAAGGCGGCCCTTGTTCTTCATGCCATACACTTGGGCAGGACCTTCACACATCCAGCGTGCGACATCTGAGACAGAGCACTTTCCATCCAGTGCGTGTGTGAGCATGAGGGGGAGAGAAGTTTCTACTCCAGGCATTCCAGAGTGAGCGGTAGGGAATCCTAGTGCCTTGTTTTCTAAGGTGTGAGGGGCGTGGTCGGTTGCAATGCAGTCAATCGTTCCATCCTTGAGACGTCTCCATAGTGTGTCACGGTCTTCTGTGTAGCGAATCGGGGGATTCATCTGCAATCGGGTGCCAATTTTTTCCACATCATCTTGGTCAAATGTTAGGTGTTGAGGGCATACTTCTGTTGTTACCAAATCACCTTTGTTTTGGGCTAGCCAATCTGCTTCTATTCCTGTAGTGAGATGCAAAACGTGTAACCTGTGGTTGTGGTCTTTGGCCAGTTTGGTGGCTCTTTTTGTCGCCAAAAGTGCGCATTCGTGGTCTCTCCATTCAGCATGGGACGCTATGTCGGTGCGGTCTTGGAACTCTGGCCATCTAGCGTTGAGTCGGTCTTCATCTTCTGCGTGGACAGCGATGATTCCACCGGTGTTAGCGAAGATGTTCTCAAGATGTTCTTGTTGGTGGACTAGAAGGTCGCCAGTTGATGATCCCATGAATACCTTGATTCCACAGATTCCATCAGTTGGTGAAGGTTCTTCAGCAGTTCCTACCGCTTCTTGTAAATCTACAACGTTATTTGGAGTGGCGCCAATGAAGAATCCGTAGTTTGTGACAGCGGTCGCCGCGGATGAATCCAATTTTGCCTGCATAGCGGCTAGGCTTGTTGCGGCTGGTTTGTTGTTTGGCATATCCAAGAATGATGTCACGCCACCTGCCGCAGCAGCTCGTGAACCTGAACCAATTGTTTCCTTTTCAGGCTGGCCAGGTTCTCTGAAATGGACTTGAGGGTCAATTGCACCGGCCATGAGATGTAGGCCTTCACCTTCAACTAGCATCTCGTCTTCATTAGGGGCTAGACCTCCTCCAATAGCGATAGATTTTATCTTGCCATCGACTACTCGTAAATCACCAGCAACGATGCGATCTGAGAGCACCATTTCAGCGCCGCGTATCAACATTGAACCGCCACCCATATGCTCCCTCATCCCTTCAACGGGGGAGAGCAGCAATTGATGATTCCGCCGGTTCACCACCTACTTCATGAACAGATACATAAATTGCCAAATAGAGGTGTGCTCTAACGGAGATTAGTAATCATGAGGAAAAGAGACATAATTTTTGCTGGCGCTGGAACAGGTGCTTTATTGGCGATATTCATTCTCGTCGTATTCGTCCTTGTGGGGATTGATCCAGGATCTTTTGCAGGACTCTGTGGTGGCTTTTTTGCATTGTCTGCCCTTTCCGCAGTAACTGTTAATCAAATATCGATACGATTAGGAGGTCCTGAGTTAAACCTAAAGACACTGATTCCCATAGCTTTTATCACATCTATAATCCCCTTATTTGGCCCTCTATTTGGATTACCAAACAACGAGCCAATCACATTAGCCACAGTGGTTGCCATAGGAGCTGTTGGAGGTGCCTTCTGGAGCCTACCTTACGTGCTTTGGGTTCACATCAAAAAAACAGATTCTAACAATACAACAACACCGGCAGCAGCGACAACTACAGAGGTAAAAACAATCATAATCAAAGATTCAGTAATAATGGGTAATGTTGGTAATGAAGATGAATAATTGGTAGCGCCTGGTAGATTTGAACTACCGGTCTCCGGGTTATGAGCCCGACGAGATGACCTGACTACTCCAAAGCGCTGACCCATCGGGAACGCCACCCCTATTTCAATTCAATTCAATGTGGGCGAAGTCATCGTAGTCAATACCAATCAGCAAACGCTCAATGCACTGGGTGATTGTCCGTCGATTCTGTTTGAGTGAATCGATTGACAGTCACATTCACCAACAAATCACCCAACGCGTAGACAACACCGCATAGAAGTGGTGGATTCAATGCGGTCAGTGGTGTCCAACCCACATCTGGATACCAAGCCCAGTTTCCCAAATGTGTGCCCCATAATTCCATTGCGAGCGCCAACCATGCCATCGTGGCATACAGACGCCGTTCAGGTCCCCAACGCATGAAAGAAAGCAAAGCGACGAGCAAGAACAAACCAGATGTGTCAACACCTCTGTAGGCGAAATACAATGACAATGGGATAAATGGAAGAATGGTAAACCACGACCATTTTTCAGGTAAGTAACGAGAAAGTCGTCGACCCAAATCAAACAGGAACCAATGCCCCACCGGCACGAATAGTGGCATCATCCCCTCACGGTATTCATACAAATGCCAAACTTCGCTGAAGAACAGTTCCATTGGTGTTGCAAATGCCAAAACGGTAAGCATCTCAATGCGCTCTAACCGTTCACCCCGTGCATAGATTGTCGCGAAGAGACTCCAACAAAAAATGTCAACAAAATATTCGCCTTTTATGGCCCAATCAGTACCATTCTGATCTACCCACAAACCGATGCTAATAGTGAGGATGTAGACAACCTCTCGGCGCATGTTATGGCCATGTGGTTCACACTATCAAGGCACCCGATTGCATCAATAGGTGTGCGAAGAAATTTGTTTGTGGTTTTCGCCGTTGCCTTTTTCTTAGATGAGCTACCCCGTAGATATGGTGGCACACGTGATAAGTACGGGTTTAGGTAGGCGAATATTGCCTAGTATAGCCTTGATGCTACTTCTCTTACTCTCTCCAATGGCTGGGTGCTTGGGCGGTGATGATGAGAAAAAACCGAGTAAGGTTCACGTGGTTTGGGGTGCAGATGCAACTGCTGGAACCATAATTCACATCATGGCACCGAATTCTCAAAATCAGACGCAATCGCTAGATGAGGCTGAATTTACCTTTGATTTCAATGAGACTTACAGCGAAGAAGGAGACATTTCCATTTTCTGGGTTGACCCTGGAAACGGTGACGCAGTAGTTGAGGTCAATGCAGCAGATATGTCAACAGTCACAGTTTCTTACGATACACACGGGATTTACCGAGCGACTCTTGGCGCGAATGATTCTGAAGGTAATTCTGGAGAAGTAGAGGTTCTTTTGCGGGTTGAGTATGAATTACATTACGATAATACTCAAAGCACTGACAATCCATACCCTGTTTGGTTTGATACCACACCGGGTTCTGAAGAAGCC
>JAQXFA010000043.1 GCA_029250565.1 Candidatus Thalassarchaeaceae archaeon | reverse complement strand
ACAATTAATGTACCATCCGTGTTTTGCTCTACTGTTCTGATGATCCCACCACTTGAAAGATAGATATCGCCGGTCTTTTGCCAATCAGAAGTTGAGTATGTTATCAACTGCCCAGTGGTAGATGTAGTAACTAGAGTACCCCCATTATCAATTAGATACAGCCCTTCCACGTCACTTTGAATATCCATCATCTCATGAATCATTGATCCATTTGATGCTGATACTCTAACTATTGAATCTCTTCCCCCAGAAACCACACTACCATTTGCCATACCAAGAACTGCTGTTACTTTGATGAGGTGTGTTTGAGTTGTGACCCCTGTTGCAGCTGTGTCATCATACTCAGCAACGTATCGATTGGTTCTATCACCAACCCATAGGTCACCATTACCATCCCAGCCAACAGAATCAACACCCCCAATGATATTGATTGTATAGAGTAGTTCATGGAATTCAGTTGAAATTACCTTCACCCCAGAATCTGTGCCAAGAGCAAGCCTGTGTTGAGAATTATCTATCGCCCCACTTGTGATTGACATATTCAATGTATAATTCCATGCTTCTGTAACTGAACCATCATTCTTAATTTCTAATGCCATAACGAAACCTGTTTCATTGACTACTGCTGAATATCCATCATAAGTTTGCCACATTCCAATTGTGCGGCTGTCAATTTCAGATACCACACCAGCATTTGCTAGTGATGTTGCGGTTGCTGTTGTGGAGGCAAGTAAAGGAATAATTACGCCAATCAGCAAAAGTGATGAGAGACTCAGAGAGGCGCGCATGCTACGATGAGGAGCGTTCTACCTTTGAATGCGGTGGTGCGCTGATTTTGTAGAAATGACCTACGGTCAACCTCAAAATATGTACATCATTCTTCTTCTTCGGAACTTGGTAATGCTGTGAGAGTTGTTTTCACAGGAGTTAGTTTTGCAACTTTTGGAGACTCTACTGGAATCATCACTTTGGCCGTACTTGTTGATGGCTTTATGTTAGCAGTTTCACTACTCTTTGGTTGCAGTACTGGCCTACGAACTGGCTTCAAAATCTCGGTAGGCAAATCTTTGCTATCACTAATCCGGCTTCTTTCGGAAGGTGCGATTCTTTCTCGGACTAGTTTTCCACCACCGGGAGGTCCACGCGCGGGTTTTGTGTCTGCACTTTGCGCTTCATCCACATCTTTCAGAATCAATTTACCTCCACCTGGTGGGCCTCGAGCCACAGGAGTTGGTTCATCGGATACTGATTCTGTTTCTGCTTCTGCTTCTTCAAGTGTGACTAATTCTGAAAGAACTGAAGTTATTTCTGATTCTTCATCCTCATCCCAATCATCATCTATTGGCTTTTCTATCGAAAACATTTCAGAAGGATCTACGGGTTTTTTGATTACTGGAGCAGAGCTACCTACATCCTCTGCAATATCACTTAGAGAGCGTGTTGGCTCAGATTTCTCGCCTTCAACCCTGATAGGAGCCCTTACTGGTGCTAAGCGTTCAGCTAATGTTGAACCGCCAGCAGTAGGCCTAGGAATCGTTGTTGCAGGGGTAGGTGTAGTTGCTGCAGAAGCCTGTCCTATTGGCGCCCGTGAAGGTGCTAATCGCCCTCCAGCACCAGGTAGGCCAGCAGAAGGTGTTGGGGCTTTACCTAATGCGGATGACTTGGGTTGCCCTAATCGGCCACCTCCAACGAGGCCACCAGGACGCACAGCAGTCTCAGGCATCTGGCCTTGAGCACCTTCTAATGCACCCATCCATCGCTGACGGCGGTCTAGTACAGTATCTTGATTCTCAAGATTCTCGGCTTCATCCTCTAACTGCTTGAGGCGGACTTGGTCTTCCAAATCTTCATCTGAAACAAGATTGCGCTCAAGTTGAGTGCGTATTTTTTCTTCTGCCACTTGTTTGAATTCTTCTGAGCGTTGCTCAAGAGTTGTGAGGCGCTCACGAATTTCTGCTCTCTTAACCGCAAGTTGTGCTTCAATTTCTGCACGAATTTCTGATTCACGGCGACGAACTTCAATGAGTGCTTTGTTGCGCATAATCTCTTCACGCTTGGAAAGTTGGCGTTCTAATTGGTCTGTTACTTCTGTTTCCTTTCTAGACCTGAACTCTCGTAGTCTTGATTCCATCTCAACTTCTAGTTCCATTGAAGTCTCCTGCTTTAGCAAATCAAGAGATGTTTCTTGAGATATCTTTTCATTACGAACTCGGGCATCAATCTCAGCCATAATTTGTCGCTGAACTGCCGACTCCTTGGAGCGATATTCCTGTTCTAATTGATCTATCCATTCTTGCTTCCTACCCTCAAAGGAAGATGTAAGTTGTTGGCGGAGTTCAATTTCTCTATCATGGCGGAATCGAGATAATCGGCTAGATATTTCAGATTCACGTGAACGGCGGTAAGTTTCAAACTCACCCTCCATTCGATCTTGAAGCACATCTTCCAATTCAATGTTGAGAGCTTGTTCTATCTCGTCAATTGACTGACTAAAAGTTAAGTCGTAACGCTCACGTAGACGCTGTTTACGTTCTGCAATTCGTTCGCCGTACTGGGTTTGAAGTTCATTCAAAATTGATGTACGGACTTCATCGCGTTTACGAGCAACTGCTAACTCCAAATCTTGTTGCATTCGCTCTTCAAGTTGTTCGGTTTCCGAAGTAAGGCGTTGCTCTAATTCAACTTGGAGATCTTTTGCAATCTCTTCCTCCATTCGATGTGCACGATGTTCATACTCACTTCTAAGTCGTGCCTCGCGGGCGCGCAGGCGGCTGCGTAACTGTCCCTCAAGGCGACGGCGAATTCCATCTCGAAGTTGTATTTCTCTTTCTGAAAGACGGGAATGCTGTTCTGCTTCTATTATCTCTGACTGACGTTCTTCCTCAGACTTTAGTTGACCCTCCATCTCTTCTTTTAATTCAGATTCTAGATTAGACAACTGCTCCTGGAGTGCTTGTGTTGCTTCAATCTCCATTTTCTCCTGCAAGAAAGCACGGCGACGGTCAAACTCTTTGTTCATATCACTAGAAAGTTGAGTGTGAAGTTGTTCACGGCTAGCACTTAGACGGCGTTCACGCTCAACTTCAAGTTGCTCGCGAAGTGATATCTCTTCGCGCTCAAGTCTCATATCCAATTCTTCACGTAATATCTCTTCTTCTCTGCCGAGAGTTTCTTTCTCTAAACGTGAAAGTTCAGATTCCATCTCACTTCGCATTTCTGATTCAAGATTATTGAGAATTGTTTGGTGCTCCATTTGTAGAGCACGATTCATTGATCCCTTAGCAGCCGAAAGACGTTCTGCTTGATCTTTCAACCGGAGGCGGCGTTCCCTACCAAGGCTACGACGAAGACCCTCCTCGTTAGTGAGATTTCTAGAAACTTGGCCAGCCCTCTCCAAAGAGGGTGAATCGGAACCCGTGATTTCATGGCGTAGTTCAGCAAGTGAGTGATCGCTTTCACCAACGACCTGCTTCTTCAATTCTGCTAACTTCGCTTCTGTTTCAGTCAGGATCCCATCCCCTGGAGCGCATCGCTCCTAGTACAAACCTGCAAGTCTCTTCCTATTTGAGTGCGCAGGGTGACATTATCCGTCAAACGGCTATTCACATACCCTAAGGGTATAATGCCAAACAAGGGTTTCCCAATGCCTGTACATGCTTCAAAATGTGACCTTAAATGCATCATCACAAGCAGGACAGGTAATCTGACGCGAGCCCGGTCGAGGCTTGAGGCGAAGGCGTCGCTCACAGAAAGGGCAAGCAATCTCTACCTTGACAACCTTTGGTTTCACCACAATTTGATTTGAACAGGAGGAACAAGCTACTTTTGCTGGTCTCTCACCCACTCCACAAACCAAAACTTTGGAGCAGTTTGGACAAGCGAATCTCTCCTCTGCCCACTCTTTTCGCGTGGCTTCGTGTTCAATATTTGCAACTGCACCACATAGGGCACAAGTCTTAGTCCCCAAACCTAGAGGGAGTAAACCATCACAATTTGGGCAATTGATTAATGGTGGAGAAATATCTGATTCTATTTCTAATGGGCTAATATCAACCTCTACTTCTTCCTCAGACATGTATTCACCTCAGTTTCGTGGTTTGCCAATGATGAGGATTCCGCCCGGTGTGAAGGTGAATGGTAAATCGAGTTCAACACCCCATTCATCGGCTACACTTTCAAGCATTTTTTTGGCTGCAATGGAATCTCTTGCAGAACCCGAGATTTCAACCCAATGAACATCAGAGCCTCTTCTTATCAGTGCTGAAACTTCATCAGGAAGCCCGGATAAATCGGGTTGATCTGCACTAGCCCCTACATCCAAGTCAATTGGCCCAGTAAGTCGCCACCAGCGTGCCCTACCTTCGTCACGATGATTCTCAATAATACCTGCACTCACGAGTTGTTTGAGATGGTGATATAGATGGTATCTAGTAACTCCAATTGTTTCTTGAATCTGAACTGTTGACTTTTCCTCAACATTTTGTAATGTTTCAACAATGCCTCTTCTCGTTTCGTGAGCTAAGGCTACTTGCCGTGAATCTCCCCGAATCTTTGCCATTCTTATTCACCCCGTTGTTGTCTAACACTCAGCACTATGCTATAACAAGTTGCCACCTTCAATTACTACTAGTTACCAACACTTTTAGTGAACTCCATGCCTCCATGCAATCCCTTCCAAGTTGTTTAAACAGGTTGCCAAGTGTGCCTAATCTACTCATATTCTCATCTGCTAACCAAATCCCATTTAGTAATGTAATAAGGGCGCTTGCTTCATGAACAAATACGCCTAATGCAAGGCTATCATGCCAGCGGTCAACAACTGAGATTACCAGCACGGATGTAACGATTAGAGAAATTGCTAGATTGATATTAACAATAAATCTCGTCTTTTTAGATAAACGAATTAGACGTGATAAAATCCTAGGGTCGTTAGATGGGATGAGAACATCTGCTGCATCGAGGTTAACACTCTCTCCACTACCTACTGCAACCCCTACATCTGCAGCCGCTAATGCAGCAGCATCGTTGAAACCGTCTCCAGCCATCATCGTACAGAGTGCTTGACTACGACGTTCTACCCAAATTGCCTTACCATCAGGGTCAATGTCTCCTCGACAAAATATTGGATCAATCCCTAGTTGATTACCAAGTGCTTCGACTGCTGGCTGAGAATCTCCTGAAAGCAATTCCACAGAGATTCCAAGATCGGATAAATCATTGATTAAAGATTTTGCACCAACTCTTAAATCATCATTAATGAAAGTAAAAACTGCAATTGCATCATTACTCTTTGAAAGAATTGACACACCAAGACCATCGGTACGCGCGTCATTTGCAGCATCATGTAGGGGCTGTGCAATGCTTATTCCTTCACTAGTTAGCCACTCTTGGCTACCAAGACGGACTATTGAGCGACCACTTTTACCACTAACACCCGCTACACCATCAGCCAATGATTTTACTTCAATTGGCTCTGCATCTTCACTCTCAGCAGCCAACATGATAGTTGATGCGTATGGATGATTACTACGTACTTCCAAACCAGCAGCAAGTGAAAGTGCTTCTAACATTGAAACACCATCTGCTAGGACTAATGAATTAAGTCGGGGTTGACCACTCGTCAATGTACCTGTCTTATCCAGTAATGCTAGATCTACTCGGGCTGCTCTCTCAAGAACATCGCCCCCACGCGCGATGACGCCTTGGTGAGCGGCGGTGGATAGAGCAGTAGCGTGTGGAATTGGTGCGGCTAGAAGTAAAGCACACGGGCAAGCAACAACCCATAGTAACAACATCATCATCCATTCACCATAGATGAGAGCAATCCCAAATCCCCCAAGTAATACTGTAGGTACCCAAAATTTTGTGAATAATTCAACAGAAGATTGTAGACGCGGTGGCTTATCTCGATAAGTGTGCACGCGGTCAATCAGATTTGAAAGAGCCGTATCTTCTCCAACCGCTGAAACTTCAATCAATATTGGCCCCCTTAGAAGAACCAATCCTGCCTCTACAAATTCTCCTTCTTCGACCCTTATCGGCACACTTTCCCCTGTCAATGGTGCACGATCAATTTGTCCAACACCTTCTGTGATAATTCCATCAACAGGAATTAGCTCGCCACTTCTGACCTCAACCATTGTCCCAGGAAATACAAGTTCAATGGGGATTTCTTCAGGTTCTGGACGTGATGGTTCAAGAGATGATAAAGGGGATATTCCTGTGCTAAATGTTGTTGATGAGACCGTACCCAAACGTGGTTTATCACCTGAAACAACTCTAGCGACTCGGGGTAGGCGGTCTAATCCGCCCTGCATAGCATCTCTGGCTCTAACGAGTGCTGATGATTCTAAATGGCCACTTACAGATTCAAGTAATACAACCATTAATGCTTCAGGCCAGTGCTGTAAAATTGCTGCACCAAGAACTGCCATGGTTGTAAGTATTTGAAAACCAAGAACACGATTCCGAATACTTGCAATGGCTTCCATAAACATTCGGAAACCACCGACAGTTGTCCCCACAATTCCAATTCCAGCAATGACAATTGCTGGCATCGAAAGTGCTTGTAAAAGGACAATTATGGGTAATAGAACTAAGGCAATAGAAGCACCAATTAATCGCCAATGTTCTGTTGAAAGCCCTATTACGTCACCTTTTACCAACTCAACACTCTTACCAGTCATTCTCTCAAGTGCAAGTTCATGTTCTTGACGAGTTAGTGGTAGCAGAGTTGGTGGGCGGCGTATCAGAATGTCCTTTTCTTCTAAGCGCACATCAAGTATTCCTGGAGCAGATAGAAGAAGGCGCTTTAGTGAAGTTCGGTCACAGTGCTGCCGCTTCATTACCGATTCAACAGTTACTCCTGATAGCCTAAACCAATCAACATCGGGCTCATGCCCTAAGCTTGACAATATACGATTGGCTTTGGCAAGATCGCCCTTTCCAAGATCAATTCCAAGACGGACCATCCCATCTGTAGCGCTTATCTTACAAGAGGCAACTGCAGGATTTTTATTTGTGGCGGAACTCGCTTTCATTGCACAATCTGGGCAATCCATTCCTTTGATTGGCCATTCAAAATTATGAATGCCATCAGTCACTAATTCAGCAGAAAAATACTCATCTTCTTTTTTTGGTAAGATATCTTGTAAGGGAATAAATTGGTCTTTCTGAAATGAAACTAATTCACTAGATTCCACTTGTGAATCCTTACTTTCAATAGGTTCATCTTTGATGGTTTTCTCCTCAGATGATACCAACTCATCTTCACCATCATCTTCGAAAAAGATGAATCCCTCCGATTCATCCTCTCGCTTGCGCATAACCCGACCTATTGCCTCCCCTGTTTGAATGTGTGCCTCAAACAAAATGTTTGAGAGGCTATTAATTTTCAATTGAAAAAATGATTTTTATATTGGGTAATTCGCTAAACATAACTCCCTTCGTTATTACTCATCTAGTGAAAAAATGGTTTTGGTGCAGGGAGCAGGATTCGAACCTGCGAAGCACTAAGCAGTGGATCTTGAGCCCACCCCCTTTGACCGCTCGGGTACCCCTGCGTTGAAACTCGGTAGATGCTTCCCTTTGTCATTCTTCCTCAAGGAGTGATGTACTCTGGGTTAGGATTTCGGGTGGAGGACCCGCGCCTTCTGGCCATTCATCTGGAGCCCATGGCGGAGGTGGCGGGATTTCTTCTTCATCCAGGTCATCCCATTCTTCATCACTGCGTCTAATCGCTGCAGTCACCATCATTAACACTACAGATATTAGTAATATCATTAAACCAACTGCGGCAGGTGAATCTAGATTTTGCCATAAAATCTCACCTGTAGTTTGCTCGCGAACAAGACCAACCGGGACACTTGTAAGATTTGTTTCATCATCATTAATGGCAATATATAACTGCAAATCACCTGAAGCCCAAGCCTCCTGTGAGAATGTGAAAAACGCATGTTGTTGGGGTAAAAGCGTCAAATTTGTCTCATTAAGAATGTGGTAACGCCCCCCACTGCCACTAGATTGCCAAGCCCACAATCCAACTTTGACAACACCCATATCATTTCCTTCGTTCAAAACTCTGCCATCAATCGTGAATACCGATTCAATGGTCGGCTGATATGGACTTACAGTTAATTCTGAAAGTACCGGCTGAAAATATATGACACGTAATTGAGTCATTCTACTATTTCCTTCAGTGCCTATTCCTTCTAATGGGTGGCCAGCTAAGTCAGCCCCAACCACCCATATCACCAACTCATCATCTGGAAGAAGAAGGTCTGAATTGACATCAAAATCTATTCTCGTTGAATATGTCCACAATCCTTCTGCATCGGTTGCTAGATGTAATTGTGAAACTCCATGCATATTTGAAATCTCCACGCCATGCCTTCTAAATGACCAGTGCAAATCTAGAGGGTTTGGCCCCATCCCTCCTGCTTCATTTACTCGCACAGTCACTAATTGTTGCATCATTTGATTTGAGTTGATGGTACTAAGTGTAGTTACAGGGAAATCCAGTTGAGGTGGCGTTGAATCAATTACGATATGTAGTTTCATATCGGTAATTGGAATTGTTTGAACACCTCCAACTATTGTTGCTTGTACCGTTGCTGACCCGTGGTTCCATCTAGATTGTGGGATTTCAGAAGTAGCCATAAACGAAGATGAATCGGAAAGAATGGTATACCAATTTACAGCGTTATTTTGATTATCGTCCATACTAAAATTGACTTGCCAATCGCCATCCAGTATCACATTTAATCCATTTGCTGGATGATGTAATTGACCTGAGAAATTGAATCTATCATCGGGTTGAAGATATAATGTATTTCCAATTAATTCACTATGAGGTGGTGAAAGATCATCGGCACTTAACAACATCAGATTGACGCGCCCATCAACTGTCCATTCAAGGTGAGAAAGTGAATTGCTTCCAAGTTCTAGCACTTGGCCATGCTCAGTTACTATCACACTAGGTTTTTGAGTTGAAGTATTCCATGATTGAGGTGAGTCAACACCCAAGCGGAACTGAATTTTTACCTTGTAAGAGCCAGCGGCTAGTTCGTCAATAACTAGTCCTACAGGAGTAATTGGAGAACCGTCATTTACAGATAATGCCCTAGATAGAGGGTCAAGCCAGATGTCACCTTTAGGGTCTCCCGGAGCCAAGGCAATTGAAATATTGTCAATGGAGCCTATTCCATTATCATCAGTAAGTGAAAATGAAAATTCATGAACTTGGCCAACCAGTAGATTATTGCCCCATCTATCAAGAGATATTGAGGGCTGTGAAATCGTAGTTGGCAAATCATCTTGCGTCACTAGAGTTGCCATATCATTGTCAATCCCTGGTGCCCCGCCATTGAGCACAGGATGTCCTGCGAGATCAGTCCCCGTAATGTATAGTGAAACTTTTCCAAACTCTCCATTTGCCACCAGTTCTAGCGAGGGGAAATCAATTTTCACAGTCCCATTTTCTTTCATTGGAGTTATTTCACGCATGATTGAATATTCCCATTCGTCAGCTTCACCGTCACCATCTACGTCGTCGATTCCTTCTCTCCATGAATGCAATAATAGAGGTCCACCAAGAGCTTCAATTTCCGAAATTTCAACTGACAATGGCAAGAGCCTGTCCTCTGGCCAAACATTGCCATCAGCAGGTCTAGGGCCACTAGGTGTGTAAGCCATTAATGGGCCGAGTGTTGGTGGGTTGGAGTCAATAATTAGAGTGACAGGTGTTCTATCATCAGTAACATCTGTTGCCCCACTAAGTGAGACGCCGGTTGGCCCTGGGCGCAGAATCCATGCAGTGAGGTTGACTTCTCCGCTTGCTTGCCCTAGAAGAACACTAGCGTTCCACTCACCATTTGGGCCACTTGAGGCAACAACTTGAGTTGTGCCGTTGATATGTTCAGATTGGATTGTGACTTGGAAATTGTCATTTGAAGGCCGCATATTAGAATCCTCAAATCTAACTTTGCCGGAAACCTCAACAATTGATTCTGTAGCGATTTCAAATGGATAAGCCGGAGAACCGCGGGTTGAGAGTAGGTTACCATCTTGGTTCCTAACTTCCCAAGTATCTATTTCCATATCATTTTCAACTGCTTTTGAGCCAATGCCTATTCTGACAACATCATCAGCAAGGTTGACTCCACTAACTGCCCAAGAATCGGCAGCAACATCTAGCCAATCGACATCATCCCAACTCCACTCCGTTTGTAGATGCCATTCAATCTGCCACCCTCTTTCAATTGGTGAAATTGTGGTAGTTGTTGTATCAAATAATACTTGGCCGCCTCCACTATTTTGAGTAAATATAGGGGTGCTTGAAAGATCTGAAATGGAGAATGAAATCAAATCACCACTGGGCGCTGTCAATGTTAGGTTAGCACTAGCCAACAGTTCCCGTGAATGCAAATGCGTTAGCTCAGTAGTGATGATTGTGGATCGATCTGGAAGCCAAGTTTCGGGTACCGAGATAACTTCGTTAACCAAAAGTGGTGCATGCTCTACCCCGCCCCACAATCCAATACCACCGGCCTCTGAATCGACTCGGACTGGAATATTGTAAGTTCCATTCGCTGGACTACTTACATTCACTGCCTGAGAAACTACTGGCCCGAGGCCTGAAACATTCTCTCTCAATATGTAGTTCACTCCATATATACGAATTTGAGTTATGCCTGTTGTATCTAGTGAAATTGGAATTTGCTTCCAATCCCTTGTTGCATTTGGTAAAGGCATGCCAACTTGAGCGTTGATAGATTGAATGACTGCGGTGTTCAATGGAACCATCATACCTAATCCATTTCCAATAGTTTGCTGATTAAGCAGTGATACACCCGCTATTGAAAGGTTAACTTCTACAGACTGTTGATAGGTTTGTACCCCAACTATACCTCCAGTAATAATTGCATCATTTGGAATTAGTAGAGACATGAAATTCATACCATTCCATTGAGAGTCAGTGGTTGCATTTCTTGCATTGGATAGCATTAGAGAATCCTGCCAACCAAGTTGACCACGGCCATCATTTCCTTCAATGAATTGCCAATCAATCAAACCATCGTCACCAACATCTATTGAAACATTTAATCCAGGTTGGAGGATTCGTCCTGAAACTTTTAGTGAATTAATCCAGCCTCCTGGCTGCAAGTCAATTTGAACACGATATGCAGTTAGGGGTATTGTTCTTTGAACTGTTTTGTTTCCTAAAACCCCATAATTAAACGATGTACCTCTCTCATCTAACAATGTTACAAGAACACCGGCGCCCACACCTGATAACTCAAATACCTCCATTGGACTATTCGCATAAATTAGCGGTCCAGTGACTGAATGAGTAGCCAACCCGAGATTTGTCAGATTGCCTGATGTTTGATTCAAATCAAGATATGGCGATATCACCCAGCCATTGGATGTATCTCTAGCCGAGAATATGTTTGTTCCCCCAACATACAATGCATGTATCTTTGGTGTTAGTTCGGGTTCAGATGTTCCCATCTCCAATTTGATTCTCACCTTTTCACCAAGTAATCCAGGAGATGGAATGACTGGGAAACTAAGGTTCCCCATGCCTTGCACTATTGCTCCGCTTTCATCTATTAGTGAGCAACGAACCCAAGTCCCATTTGGAACTGAGGCATCAATATCTATCGCCCCCAAACCATTTCTATTTGTATCAATTAAATCGCTTGTCCATGTCCCCTGCTCCTCAAACCAGTCAACATAGAGCCCGACATCATCGAGATACCAACCATCCGCTTCCAATAACGGATCGGAATAAAACGAAAAACGTAATTTTATTGCTTGGCCACCATACTGGCTAACATCAGCTTCCTTAGTAACCCATGATTTGTTATTACTAGGGCCACTCTGCCCATAACAAGTGGGCTTAGCATTACTACCGTCCATTGCCCACAAGTTGTAGATATCTGAATTTGGATTCTGGTTCTGTAGGGTATCATAGAAATCGGGTTCATTCTGTCCATAAGGAATCCAAGTACGACCATCGTCAGTTGAGATGTAAACAACACCACCATCCCAACCAGGTTCAGCGCATGCGAATTGCTTGAATGAAATTCGCGCATGGCTACCAACTGGAATTGCCAAAGCAGGGGATATCAAATGCGTCCAAGTATTCGGTTGATATGTATCTGAAAATACAATACCCGCGTAATAAGAGCCTGAATCAGGAGTGTCTGGGCCGTACACCCACGTATTGTTATGTGCGCGGAATTCCCACCCTGTACCACGGTCTGTGTCAATTTCCCACCCTTCGGGAAGTAGGGGAGAATTCTCAAAAGAATCGAATTGGTATGAAGGCCCATTTACTCCATGTGAAGTTAGGTGTTGCCACTCGTCCAACCCTGTACCGATATTTCCATGAGTCGGGTTTCCATTGTTGACATCTGTGAAATTAAGGTAGAGGTGTGTTGTCTGGTTGCCAGTTGTCCCAGACGATATTCGTACATCATCAATAAACAACCCTTCCGGTGGGTCTAGAGTTGTACCACCAAAACCTGAGCCGGGGAAGGTATCTGTTTCAAGGTAGACGCGAATGTAAACTGAAGAGTTGCCAGCAAGTGATTGAGGCAAAGGATGGGAAAGAGGTTTCCAACCTCTTGAATCATCAACATACATTTGACCCCCAATAAGAACTCCAAAAGACGGCATCTGAGGAGAGAAGGATGTCCATGTCAAATTGTTGAGTGACCACTCCCAGTTGAAATTATCATAGATATCTCCTTCCATGTCAAAATCAACAGCATAATCCAGCATTATTGGGCCACTTGCATTTGAGAGGTTGGTCTCAAATGAAAGGAAAGAATTGGCGCCATCAGCATAGTAATTTGATAGATTACCATGGAACCATGAACCAAATTCTGATCCAGAATTGGTAAGATTCACATTGTCAAGAAACATTCCCGGTCTTTGGACTGTTGAGTTGACATCTGTCCAAACAACGAAACGGAAGCGGAGATTACTAGCATTAGCAATTCCCGGATAGTTATCAAGGTTGAAGTTTGC